>NZ_SMYJ01000027.1:0-212186 GCF_009720285.1 Bradyrhizobium sp. BR2003 | reverse complement strand
GCCGACTTCGCCGCCGCCGGCGCCGGCCAGTTCGGCTCCGGCTGGGCCTGGCTGCAGGTCAAGGGCGGTAAGCTCGAGGTCGCCAAGACCCCGAACGGCGAGAACCCGCTGGTTCATGGCGCGGTGCCGATCCTCGGCGTCGACGTCTGGGAGCACTCCTACTACATCGACTACCGCAACCGCCGTCCGGACTATCTGAAGGCGTTCGTCGAAAATCTCGTCAACTGGGACTATGTCGACGAGCTGTTCGGCAAGGCCGGCTGAGCGCACACGTGGTCATTCCGGGGCAGCCCGCAGGGCTGAACCATTCCCCGGTGCGCAATTGCGCACCTGAGGTTCGATGCTACGCATTGCCCGGAATGACATTGAGCTGAATTTCGAGGGCGGTAGCCACGGCTACTGCCCTCTTTGTTTCCTTGCGACGACCGTAGCGTTGCGGCACAACGTTCGGATGGGGCAACTCACCGGCTATCTCCTCGTCTTCTTCGGCGGCGGTCTCGGCGCCACGCTGCGGCAATTGATCAACGTCACCTGCGCGCGCTGCATCGGTACCGCATTTCCCTACGGCACCTTCATCATCAACATCACGGGTTCGACCGTGATGGGCCTGATCGCCGGCTATCTCGCCTTCAAGGGCGACGCCTCGCAGCCCTGGCGGCTATTTTTGATGACCGGCATCCTCGGCGGCTACACCACCTTCTCCGCCTTCTCGCTCGACACCGCGCTGCTCTATGAGCGCGGCGAGCTCAGCCTTGCGGTGCTGTATGTCGCGGGCTCGGTGGCGTTGTCGATCGCGGGCCTGTTCGCCGGGCTTGCGATCGTCAGGCATCTGACCTGAGGCGGATTCCTCTGCTCGTCATTCCTCAGGTGCGCAATTGCGCACCTGAGGGCTCGCGAGGCGAGAGCCCGGGATCCATTTCACCACGGGTTCTGCGGCCTGATGGTTTCCGGATTCGACGCAACGCGTCGCGAACTGCGTCCCCACTACAACTGTCATCGCCCGGCACTCGACCGGGCGATCCAGTACGCCGCGGCCTCTCGGCTCAAGCGGCCCAGCCTCTGGAATACTGGATCACCTTTTGCGGGTGATGACACCGCGTGGTGTGGCAACTTGAATCGCGACCCACCCTCATCGTCGTCCTGGCGACCCATTACCCCGAATCTCGATTGTTGCGCGACGCTGGGGCCGCGATCCCGTTCATCACCGGTGCGGTGGTTATGGATCCTGGCTTTCCGCCAGGACGACGCAAGGAGAGGGGCACCGGCACCCCCTCCATTCCGCGGCAATCCATTCATCCGTGGAACCCGCCAACCGCCTCCGCTGGCGGCATTTCCCGCCTCCAAATTTCCCTTTGGTAACCTCGCCTTAACCATGATTAGCGTTTGGTTAGGGTCGGAATGACGCGTGAAAAGCCCTCGTTTTGACATGTTGGCAGGGGAAGCAGGGCCCGGCTTTGGACGGGCCCCCCATGCGACAGATGTAAGAGGCTCTCGCGCAGTTTTGCCGCGCCGGGCGCAGCCGTGGAAGGGGTGCCGATTGGCGGCCCGCCGAATTGGGACACTTGCGTTGAGAGGATATTGCCGATGAATCCCGCCGACGTGGCTCAGTCAACTCTGCCACTGGCATCGAGCGACGTGTCGCTGATCGCGCTGTTCTGGCAGGCCCATTGGGTCGTCAAATGCGTGATGTTGGGACTTCTGTCCTGCTCGGTGTGGGTCTGGGCGATCGCAATCGACAAGATCCTGCTCTACGCCCGCACCAAGCGGGCCATGGACAAGTTCGAGCAGGCTTTCTGGTCCGGCCAGTCGATCGAGGAACTCTACCGGGCCCTCTCGGCCAAGCCGACCCAGTCGATGGCGGCCTGTTTCGTCGCGGCGATGCGGGAGTGGAAGCGCTCCTTCGAGAGCCAGTCGCGGTCCTTTGCCGGCCTGCAGGCGCGGATCGAGAAGGTCATGAACGTCTCGATCGCCCGGGAGGTGGAGCGGTTGGAACGCCGGTTGCTGGTGCTCGCCACCGTGGGCTCGGCCGGCCCCTTTGTCGGCCTGTTCGGCACCGTCTGGGGCATCATGTCGAGCTTCCAGTCGATCGCGGCCTCCAAAAATACCTCCTTGGCGGTGGTGGCGCCCGGTATCGCGGAAGCGCTGTTTGCCACCGCAATCGGCCTGATTGCCGCAATTCCGGCGACTATTTTCTACAATAAGTTCACTTCGGAGGTGAACCGGCAGGCCGCGCGCCTGGAGGGCTTCGCCGACGAGTTCTCCGCCATCCTGTCGCGTCAGATCGACGAGCGGGGCTGAGTTAGATGATGGTCACTTTTGCGGGTGTGCGATCATGGCGATGAGCATGGCAGGGTCCGGCGGAGGCAGACGCCGCCGCGGCGGGCGCAAGCCGGTCATGGCCGAGATCAACGTCACGCCGATGGTCGACGTGATGTTGGTGCTGCTGATCATCTTCATGGTGGCGGCGCCGCTGATGACGTCGAACATCGACATCGACCTACCGGTTGCGAGCGGCGGCAAGTCGATCTCGTCGAACCAGCCGCCACTGACATTGTCGGTCAAGCGCACCGGCGGCGGCTGCAACTCGAATGTTGAGCTCTATCTGGGCGACGCGCCGGTCACGGCCGCCGATTTTCCGGCCAAGATCAAGGCTATCGGGGACGCCCGGTCGGATGCCGAAAAAGTGGTCTATCTGCGCGGCGACAAGGACGTCTGTTACACGGATATGATGAAACTGCTCGGGGAGGTCCGGGCCGCGGGATTCAAGGCGAATATCGTCATCATCCCGGAAGGCGGATAACCACCATGCCAAGGCACGGGGAAGCCTGATTTGAAGGTCAAGGTCGACAAGACTCTGGCGGCATCGATTGTCCTGCACGTCCTCGTGATCGGGTGGGGCCTCGTGTCGTGGTCGACCAAGGCGTACGTGATGCCTGAAGAAGAGTCGGTTGCCGTCGACGTGATCTCGCCCGACCAGCTCTCCCATGTCATGGCCGGTCAGAAGGACGGCAAGAAGGAAAATCCCAAGCCGCTGGTCGACAAGGTCGCCGAAGCCAAGCCGGTCGACGACACCGTCGGCAAGGTCGAGGAGAAAAAGCCCCCTGTCGTGACCGACACCGCGCCGCAGCCCGCGCCGAAGGTGGAGAAGCCGGAAGACAAGAAGCCGGATCCGCCGAAGAAGGTCGAGAACAAGCCGAAGGAAGAGCCGAAGCCGGTCGAGAAGAAGCCCGATCCGGTCAAGCCCGACCCGATCGCCGAAGCGATCAAGAAGGAAGAGAAGAAGCCGCCGCCGAAGCCGGTTGCACAGGCCGCCAAGCCGCCGCCGGAGCAGAAGCCGAAGGATCGCGTGTTCGACCAGAGCAAGATCGCAGCCTTGCTGGACAAGCGTGACCCGACGCGCGCCGCGGCGACCGGCGATACGCTCAATGCCAATGCGGCGCTCGGTACCGCGAAGGGCAAGGCTGCCGACAATTCCGCGACCTGGGGCGCGATGTTCCGGCAGCAGGTCGAACGCTGCTGGAAGAAGCCTTATGGTGGAATCGAGGCCCCGACGGCGGAGGCCGTGTTCTCCATCCATTTGAAGCGCGACGGCACGCTGGAAGGCATGCCGGTCGTGGTAGGAAACGCGAAGACGCCCTATCTTCGAGTGTATCAGGAGAGCGGCCTGCGCGCGATCATCGAGTGCCAGCCCTATCGATTGCCTCCAGCATTCTTTGAGGAGTGGCAGTTCTTTGAGCCGGCCTTCACCGAGAGGCAGAGCTGAAATTGCACGCTACCGTTTACGAGCATGAGTTCGAACGATGATTGACAAGACCCGCTTGCCTCACACGCTCTTCCGTCCGAGCCGCCGGCAGATTTTAGCTGGAATGGCGTCTGCCGGCGCGATGCTGGGTGGTCTCACTGGCCCTGCATCCGCTCAGAAGCGGATCACCATCACCGAGGGCGAGTTCGCGCCGGTGCCGATCGCGATCCCGAACTTCGCCGCCGGAACGCCCGGTGACGCCGAAGTCGGCGTCGGTGTCACCCAGGTGATCACCAACAATCTGAAGCGCAGCGGCCTGTTCGCGCCGATCGATCAGGCCGCCTATCTCGAGAAGCAGATCAACATCGACGCGGCGCCGAACTTCAACAACTGGAAGAGCATCAACGCGCAGGCGCTGGTCACCGGCCGCATGACGCGGCAGGGCAACGGGCGCGTCAAGGCCGAGTTCCGGCTCTGGGATGTCAACACCGGCCAGCAGCTCGCCGGCCAGCAGTACGACACCTCGGCCGAATACTGGCGGCGGATCGCGCACATCATCTCCGACCAGATCTATGAGCGCATGACCGGCGAGAAGGGCTATTTCGATACCCGCGTCGTGTTCGTCGACGAGAGCGGCTCGGCGGATCGCCGTGTCAAGCGGCTCGCGCTGATGGACCAGGACGGCGCCAATGTGCGCTACCTGACCCGCGGCTCGGACCTCGTGCTGACGCCGCGCTTCTCGCCGTCGACCCAAGAAATCACCTACATGGAATTCGGGCAGGGCGACCCGCGCGTCTATCTGCTCAACATCGAGACCGGCCAGCGCGAGATCGTCGGCAACTTCCCGGGCATGTCGTTCTCGCCGCGCTTCTCGCCCGACGGCCAGCGCGTCATCATGAGTCTGCAGCAGGGCGGCAACTCCAACCTGTTCGTGATGGATCTGCGTTCGAAGTCGATGACGCGGCTGACCGACACGCCGGCGATCGACACCTCGCCGTCCTATGCGCCCGACGGCACGCGGCTCTGCTTCGAATCCGATCGCGGCGGCAAGCCGCAGATCTATGTGATGCCGGCAACCGGCGGCGGCGCACAGCGCATCTCGTTCGGCGACGGCACCTATTCGACGCCGGTGTGGTCGCCGCGCGGCGACTACATCGCCTTCACCAAGCAGGGCGGCGGGCAGTTCGCGATCGGCATCATGAAGCCGGACGGCTCGGGCGAGCGCATCCTGACCTCGGGCTTCCACAATGAAGGCCCGACCTTTGCGCCGAACGGGCGCGTCGTGATGTTCTTCCGCGATCCCGGCGGCAACAGCGGCCCGTCGCTGTTCACCATCGACGTCTCCGGGCGCAACGAACTGCGGGTGCCGACCCCGGGTTTTGCCTCCGACCCGGCCTGGTCGCCGCTGTTGTCGTGAGCTGGGCGCAGAGCTGCTCCGGGAACCCCGGCGGCGATCGCAGCTTCTCACCTAGCGCACTGAATTTCATGGTGAATTCCGGCCGTCGCCTGGGCACGGCAAGGACTTGCTAACGATGTTCGCTCAGAAAGACTTCACCTGCGATCAGTAAGAGTGCGAGCTGAAAAGGACGCGCGCTCTCACAATGCAGTTTGCAAGTCAGACGGGTGAACCGGACCGGTCGATGTCGCCGACGATTTCGGCGGCGCTGGTCGATTCCCTGTTCATGAACCCCGCGCCCATGATCTTCGTCGCCTTCGGCCCCGCCATTGCGGGCGCCGTGATTGCGGCTGTCACGAGCAATCTGTTGTGCTGGCTGTGCGTGCCGCTGTTCATCGTGGTCGGGCTGGCGCGCGCGCTGCAGATGTACCGCTACCAGCAGCGCAATTCCCGGCTCACCGTCGAAGAGTCCGTGACCTGGGAGAAGCGCTACCGGATCGGCACCATCGCCTATGGCATTTCGCTCGGCATCTGGGGCGTCACGGTGCTGCTCACGACCAGGGATGCCGCCGCGCACATGCTCTGTGTGACCACGGTGGTCGCCTACACCTCGGCGGGGGTAGGGCGGACCTTCGGCCGGCCGCAGATCTTCCACCTGCATCTGTTGATGTCGATCGGTCCCTTGATCCTGGCGCTGATGTATGTCGGCGGCCCCTATCACATCGCCCTTGCGCTGCTCAGCCTGGTGTTCTTCAGCGCCATCCGGCACCTGACATCCAGCCTGCAGCGCATCTACGTCAACGCCTGGATTGCCAAGGAGCGCGAGGCCGCACTGGCGGGCCAGTTCGATACCGCGCTGAACAACATGCCGCACGGCCTGTGTATGTTCAGCGCCGACGGCCGCGTTGCGGTGATGAACCACCGCTTCATCGAGATGATGCAGCTGTCGGACGATTTCGTGCAGCGCGGCGCCAGCGCGACCGACATCTGCAACGCCTGCGTCCTGTCCGGCTCGATCTCGGCCGCCGCCGCGCAGCAGATCCTCTACGAGATCGAGAGCTCGCAGCGCGGTGATATCGTCACCAGCGACCCCGACCCAACCAAGAACCGCTCGCTCGACTGGACCTTCCAGCCGATGGCCGGCGGCGGCACGGTGGTGCTGGTCGAGGACATCACCGAGCGCAAGGACGCCGAGGCCCGGATCAGCCATCTCGCGCGCTACGACGAGCTGACCGCGCTGCCCAACCGCGTCAATTTCCGCGACGAGATCGGCCGGCTGCTCGCCATGCAGCACGGCGATCATCGTTCCGCATTGCTGTTCGTCGACCTCGACCAGTTCAAGCAGGTCAACGATACGCTCGGTCATCCCTGCGGCGACCAGCTGCTCTGCGCGGTCGCCGAGCGGCTGCGCGAGATGCTGCGGCCGGAGGATTTCGTGGCGCGATTCGGCGGCGACGAGTTCGTGGTGTTCCAGCAGAACATCCACTCGCACGAGGACGCCGCCGCGCTGGCGCGGCGCATCGTCGACCGCCTCAGCGAGCGCTACAAGATCGACAATCATTTGGTCGAGATCGGCGCCAGCGTCGGCATCGCGATGACCGCGCCCGGCGTCGGCGCCGACACGCTGCTGAAGAACGCCGACATGGCGCTCTACCGCGCCAAGGCCGACGGCCGCGGCACCTTCTGTTTCTTCCGCGACGAGATGGCGCAAACCGTCGAGGCCCGCCGCATCCTCGAGCTCGACCTGCGCAAGGCGCTCGCCAATGAGGAATTCGAGCTGTTCTACCAGCCGCTGATCAACCTGAAGTCCGGCAAGGTGAGCACCTGCGAGGCGCTGCTGCGCTGGAACCATCCGGCGCGCGGCACGGTCTCTCCGGTCGACATCATCCCGGTCGCCGAGGACATGGGCCTGATCGTCGATCTCGGCCGCTGGATCCTGCGCAAGGCCTGCATGGAATGCATGAAGTGGCCCGAGGCGGTCAGCGTCGCAGTCAACTTCTCGCCGCAGCAGTTCCACCAGCGCGACGTGCTGAGCGAGATTCGCTATGCGCTCGAGGTCTCCGGCCTGCCGGCGCACCGGCTCGAGATCGAGATCACCGAATCCTCGCTGCTGCACAACACCGAGCTGACCCACGACGTGCTGTCCCAGCTGCGCTCGCTCGGCGTGCGGATCTCGCTCGATGATTTCGGCACCGGCTACTCGTCGCTCAGCTACCTGCACAATTTCCCGCTGCAGAAGGTCAAGATCGACCGCTCCTTCCTCGAGGGCATCGACAGCGACCGTCCGCTGACCTTGCTGCGCGGGGTGGCGCGGCTGTCGGCGGATCTCGGCATGTCGGTCGTGGTCGAGGGCATCGAGACCAATGAGCAGCTCGAACTGATCAGCGCCGACGGCGCGGTGACCGAAGCACAGGGATACCTGTTCAGCCGGCCGGTTCCCGCGGTCCGCATCCGCCAGCTGCTCAATGCCTCGCACGGCCGACGGGCCGACGAGCAACTGCACGTGGTTCCCTCGCGCTCGATCGCTTGATCTAGCGCAATATCCTCAATCGATAGTTGTGTGAGCCTTCAAGCGCACCAATTGTAGTGCGTTGTGGTGCACCCTTGCGGTCGGAGGTTAACTGTATTGCCTCGATTGCTTTGACGGAAATTAAGAAGCTGTTAATCTTTTGGCTCGCGCGTTGAAGTTGTTGAGTTGTTCAGGGAGTACCAAATGAGGTCCGCGGCCGAAGCCATCAAGCCCGCGACAGGAAGGCTTGCGGACCCTCTGGATCAAGTCGACTACCGCCTCGCTCAGACCCCGGAACAGAAAGACGAGATCTACCGGCTTCGCTATCGCGCCTATCTGCGCGAAGGCGCGATCCGGCCCTCGGCGGACGAGCGGGTCGTCGACCGGTTCGATGATGCGCCGAATGCCTGGATCTTCGGTGTCTATCTGCAAGGCGAACTCTGCAGCTCGATCCGCATCACCGTGGTGACGCCGGAATGGCGCACCTCGCCGACGCTCGAGGTGTTCGGCGACGTGCTGCTGCCGAAGCTTGATCAGGGTCTGGTCTTCATCGACTCGACGCGCTTCGTCGCGGATCCCGAAAAGGCCCGGAACACTCCGGAACTGCCCTATGTCACGGTGCGCCTCGGCTCCACCGCGGGCGTGCATTTCAATGCCGATTACGGCCTAGCACCGGTTCGGCCCGAGCACATGGCGTTCTACCGGCGCGTGTTCCTGCACGAGACCTGGTCGGAGCCGCGGCTCTATCCCGGGCTGGTGAAGCCGGTCGGCTTGATGGCGTCGCATCTGCCGACGGTGCGGGAACGCGTGCTGGCTCGCTATCCCTTCCTGCGCTCCAGCGCCTTCGAACGACGAATGCTGTTCGACCGCGAAGGCCAGTTGCAGCCCGATGGCTTCGTGCAGCCGTTCGAGCGCGCGTCGATCGTGCCGAATCCCTGAGGGAAGCGGCATTCTCATTGACTCAGCGCCGTTCGACTGTTGCGCGCAGGCCAAATTATCCTGCAAAAGCGGCCGGTTCCCGCGAACCTTGCCTTCCCTTCACCATCGCGCCACATTTGCCACCCATTAACCATCGGGGGCGCTTTTCGCCATTGCTTGGCATTTGATGGGGTTCAGCAAGGTCTCGTCAAGGTTGACGGAACGTTCGCTTAACCATCGCCCTGTAGACCGATTGGGTAGTACGAAGAGCGCGAGCGTGGAGGCTCCGGGAATGAAATATCTCCAGGGTATGAAGCTGGTTGCGGTTCTGGCGGTGGCACTGTCGATGGGTGCCTGCGCCAACAAGAACCCGTTGGACGCCAATGGCGCGATTGGGGGCGCCGCGACCCCGGGCAGCCAGCAGGATTTCGTGGTCAATGTCGGCGACCGCGTGTTCTTTGAGAGCGATCAGACCGATCTGAGCCCGCAGGCGACGGCGACCCTCGACAAGCAGGCGCAGTGGCTGCAGACCTATAACCGTTACTCCTTCACCATCGAAGGTCATGCCGACGAGCGCGGCACCCGCGAATACAACATCGCGCTCGGTGCCCGCCGTGCCCAGTCGGTCCGCGCTTACCTCGCCTCGCGCGGCATCGACCCGAGCCGCATGCGCACCATTTCCTACGGCAAGGAGCGGCCGGTCGCGGTCTGTAACGACATCTCCTGCTGGTCGCAGAATCGTCGCGCCGTCACCGTGCTGAACGCCAGCTCCTGACGCGATCCGAGATAAGTGTTTTCAAGCCGGCGCCTTTGGGCGCCGGTTTTGTTTTGGCCGCGTGAAAGCCCGGCCTGCCGTCATCAAGATGAACGAAGCTGCGCGCAATTCGCCGCTTGCTTGTTCCAGCGTCCGTACTAAACCGGTATCCCGCGACGCTGTCCCGGATTTGAAGTGCCAGTCACAATTCCGGCGTACTCCGTCCCTCAATGTCGCTCGCTTTTCACGTCGATCTCGTCGTCAGGGCAAAATGTCATCCAGGATTCATTTTCTTTCTTCCGCCGCGGCGATCGCGGCGCTGTTCGCCGTTTCCGCGCCAGTATTTGCCCAATCCGACGATTCCGATGCTGAAATGCGGATCGAGCGGCTCGAAAACCAGCTGCGGCAGCTGACCGGCCAGAACGAGGAGCTGCAATACCGCAACCGTCAGCTCGAGGAACGCTTGCGCCAGCTCGGCGGCCAGCCGCCCGGCCCAGGTGGACAGGCTCCGGCAGGCCAACCCGTCGCGGCGGTGCCTCCGGCGCAGCAACCGCAGGCCTACCCGCAGGCGCAGCCGGGCTACGCCCCGCCCCAGCAAGGCTACGGCCAGCCGCAGCAAGGATATGGCCGGCAGCCGCAGGGCGGCTATGACCAGCAACAGATCGCGGCGCCCGCGCCGATCGTGCAGGAGCCGGCGCCGGCAACCGCTTCCGGCCGACGCGGTCGCGGCGATGCCTTCGATCCGACCCAGAACCCGAACGCCCCTGGCGCGCCGCGCGTGCTCGGTGGCGGCGGCCAGATGCCGGTGCAGAGCAATGCTGCGGTCGGTGCCCCGGGCGGTCGCGGGGCGGGCGAGCCGCTCGATCTCGGCAACACCAGCCCGCAACGTGCGCCCGGCGCGAGTGCAGCCCTGACCACATTGCCGCCGTCAGCGACGCCGAAGGACGAGTTCGACCTCGGCATCGGCTACATGCAGCGCAAGGACTACGCACTCGCCGAAGAGACAATGAAGAACTTCGGCCAGAAGTATCCGAACGATCCCTTGGTGGCGGACTCGCAATACTGGCTCGGCGAAAGCTATTTCCAGCGCCAGCAATATCGCGATGCTGCGGAGACCTTCCTCGGCGTGACCACGAAGTTCGACAAGTCCGCGAAGGCGCCCGACGCGCTGCTGCGGCTCGGCCAGTCGCTGGCGGCGCTGAAGGAAAAGGAAGCCGCCTGCGCCGCGTTCGGCGAGATCTCGCGGAAGTATCCGCGCGCGTCCGGCGGGGTCAAGGCTGCGGTTGACCGCGAGCAGAAGCGCGTGAAGTGCTAAACCAGATGCGGGAAGGCCGCTTCCGGCCTCTCCGCCAGCAGCTGGTTTTGCGATGCCCGACGATCAATCCGCCATCCCGGCAAGGGACGCCAAGCGCCTGTTCGCGGGTCTTGCGGGCGCGCCGGCGCTCCTGCTTGCGGTGTCCGGCGGTCCCGATTCAGTCGCGCTGATGTGGCTGGCCGCGCGCTGGCGCCGCGCGCTCGCGCAGGGCCCGCGGCTGGTGGCGGTCACCGTCGATCACGGGCTGCGTCCTGAAGCGGCTCGCGAGGCGCGCGACGTCAAGCGGCTGGCGCGAAGTCTCGAGCTGCCGCATCACACGTTGCGCTGGACTGGACCAAAGCCTGGAACCGGCGTGCCGGCGGCCGCGCGCGCGGCCCGCTATCGCCTGCTCGCGCAGGCCGCCCGCAAGCATGGCGCCACGCATATTTTGACTGCGCACACCCGTGACGATCAGGCCGAGACGCTGTTGATGCGGATGCTGCGCGGCAGCGGCGTTGCGGGTCTGTCGGCAATGGCGCGCGAGACCGAGCGCGACGGCGTCTTGCTGACACGGCCGCTGCTCGACATCTCCAAGGCGCAGCTGATCGCGACGCTGAAGAAGGCGCGCATCGGCTTTGCCGACGATCCGACCAACCGCGATCAATCCTTCACGCGTCCGCGGCTGCGCGCGCTGATGCCGATGCTGGCGGCGGAGGGCGGCGACGCGCGGAACCTTGCGCGGCTTGCCGCAAGGATCGCGCGCGCCAACGCCGCCCTGGAACTGCTGGTCGACGGCGCCGAGCACTATCTTGCGTTGAAAAGCGAGGATAACCCTCGTACCGGCTTCGACGCGGCGCTGTTCGCGGTGATGCCCGAGGAAATCCGCGTCCGTCTGCTCAAGCGCGCCATCGACCGCGTCGGACATGAGGGGCCGGCCGAGCTCGGCAAGGTCGAAACCTTGCTCGTCGCGATGGACGAGGCCTTGGAAGGGACATTGGGAAAACGCGAATCCAAGCTGAAACAGACCCTTGCCGGAGCGGTCATCAGCGTCGCCGCCGGCCGTATCAGGATCGGGCCGGCGCCACCCCGCCGGGCGCGCTCCCGCTGAGCCGGGTTCGATTGTTTCAATCGCTGTCATAATCCGGCAAGGAGGCTTAACCACCCCGGAAAAACACCGGATTCAGCGCCATTTTTTGACCGGGAATCGCGCTAGGATGCGGTAAATAGTCGTGCGTGGTTCCCTTGGCATCGACCCCAGCGGCACCTAGATTGTAAGGCATCGACGGGATGGATTCCCTGGGGATTCCCACAGAGCCTGCCCAAGGATTAGAGAGAGGCCGCGATCCGCGCGACCACGAAGGAAGACCATGAACGCCAATCTGCGGAATTTCGCCCTCTGGGTCATCATTGTCCTGCTGTTGCTGGCGTTGTTCACGCTTTTCCAGAATCCCGGCCAGCGCTCGTCGTCCTCGGACATCTCGTTCTCGCAGCTTCTCACTGAGGTCGATCAGGGCCATGTCCGTGACGTCGTGATCCAGGGGCCTGAGATTCACGGCACGTTCAACAACGGCACGAGCTTCCAGACCTACGCGCCGAGCGATCCGACGCTGGTGAAGCGCCTCTACGACGCCAAGGTGCAGATCACCGCGAAGGCGCCCGGCGACAACGTGCCGTGGTTCGTCTCGCTGCTCGTCTCCTGGTTGCCGTTCATCGCGCTGATCGGCGTGTGGATCTTCCTGTCGCGGCAGATGCAGGGCGGCGCCGGCAAGGCGATGGGCTTTGGCAAGTCGCGCGCCAAGATGCTGACCGAGGCGCATGGCCGCGTCACCTTCGAGGACGTCGCGGGTGTCGACGAGGCCAAGCAGGACCTGCAGGAGATCGTCGAATTCCTCCGCGACCCCGGCAAATTCCAGCGGCTCGGCGGACGGATTCCGCGCGGCGTGCTGCTGGTCGGCCCTCCCGGCACCGGCAAGACGCTGATCGCGCGCGCGGTCGCCGGCGAAGCCAACGTGCCGTTCTTCACCATCTCCGGTTCCGACTTCGTCGAGATGTTCGTCGGCGTCGGCGCGAGCCGCGTCCGCGACATGTTCGAGCAGGCCAAGAAGAACGCGCCCTGCATCATCTTCATCGACGAAATCGACGCGGTCGGCCGTCATCGCGGCGCCGGCCTCGGCGGCGGCAACGACGAGCGCGAGCAGACGCTGAACCAGTTGCTGGTCGAGATGGACGGCTTCGAGGCCAATGAGGGCGTGATCCTGATCGCGGCGACCAACCGTCCCGACGTGCTCGATCCCGCGCTGCTGCGTCCCGGCCGCTTCGACCGCCAGGTCGTGGTGCCGAACCCGGACGTCGTCGGCCGCGAGCAGATCCTCAAGGTTCACGTCCGCAAGGTGCCGCTGGCGCCGGATATCAACCTCAAGACCATCGCGCGCGGCACCCCGGGCTTCTCGGGCGCCGACCTCATGAACCTCGTCAACGAGGCGGCACTGACCGCCGCCCGCCGCAACAAGCGGATGGTGACGCAGGCCGAGTTCGAAGAGGCCAAGGACAAGGTGATGATGGGCGCCGAGCGCAAGTCGCTCGTGATGACCGAGGAAGAGAAGTTGCTGACGGCCTATCACGAGGGCGGCCATGCCATCGTCGGCCTCAACGTCGTCGCGACCGATCCGATCCACAAGGCGACCATCATTCCGCGCGGCCGTGCGCTGGGCATGGTGATGCAGCTGCCGGAGCGCGACAAGCTGTCGATGTCGCTCGAGCAGATGACCTCGCGCCTTGCCATCATGATGGGTGGCCGGGTCGCCGAAGAGCTGATCTTCGGCCGCGAGAAGGTGACCTCGGGTGCCGCCTCCGACATCGAGCAGGCGACCCGCCTTGCCCGCATGATGGTGACGCGCTGGGGCCTCTCGGAAGAGCTCGGCACCGTCTCCTATGGCGAGAACCAGGACGAGGTGTTCCTCGGCATGTCGGTCTCGCGCACGCAGAACGCGTCCGAGGCGACCGTCCAGAAGATCGACTCCGAGATCAGGCGTCTGGTCGAGGAAGGCTACAACGAGGCGACCAAGATCCTCACCGAGAAGCGCGAGGATCTCGAGGCGCTCGCCAAGGGCCTGCTCGAGTTCGAGACGCTGACCGGCGACGAGATCATCGACCTGTTGAAGGGCAAGAAGCCCAACCGCGAGTCGGTGCTGGAGCCGTCGACGCCGCGCGCATCCGCCGTGCCGCCGGCCGGCAAGCCGCGCCCGCGTCCCGATCCGGACACCGGCATGGAGCCGCAGCCGCAGGCGTAAGCCTTCGCCCGCCATGGCCGGCAGGTCCGGCAAACCCGTTGTGCAAAAGCTCGGCCTCAAGCCGGGCTTTTGTATTTTTGTCGACGGGCTGTCCGTTCCCTACCGCGACGTTGTCGGCGAACTGCCCGCCGATGTGCTGTTGGCGAAGACCGCGCGGGCACCGCTCGATGCCGTGCACTTGTTCGCCGAGCTGCGGCGTTACCGTCAGGCGATCGCCCCTGATGGCATGATCTGGGTGTCGTGGCCGAAGAAGAGCTCGGGCGTCGCGACCGACCTTACGGAGAAAGAGGTCCGCGAAACCGGGCTCGCGAACGGCCTGGTCGACGTCAAGGTCTGTGCGGTCGATGAGGTCTGGTCGGGACTGAAATTCGTGATCCCCGCCAAGGACCGCGGCAAGCGCTGAGATCGCGCTTTTCTAATATGTGCCGGAAGGCGATCAGCACGAAACCAACTACGTCAACGCCTACTACAGCGCGATGGCGATTCAGGAGAACGCTGCGGCGCGAACTAGTTCGAACCCGTTGCCGCCGCTGCGCCGGCCTTGGTCTCGCCCGAGCGCACATGGATCACGGCGATGTCGTCCTTGTACAGCCGCTTCCAGCCCTTCAGATGATCCAGCGCGTTGCCGGCGGGCGAGTCCGAGCTCAATAGCGTGGCATCGATCCGGAATTTGTCGAGCAGGCCCAGCAGCTGGCCAACGTCGCGGGCATCGAGCGCATCGTAATAGTCGAGCACGAATTGCTCGCCATAGAGCTCGGCGCGGCCGTCGATGAACACCTTCATGTCGCGGCTCACCATGTAGCCGCCGAACGGCGCCGTGCTGAACACGCGCTGCGCCTTGTGCTGCTGCAGCACATCGACCGCGGCAACGGGCGAGAACATCGGCAGGAATTTGAACTGATGCTGCGCGACGAACATCGCCGTCGTCACCCACGCGCCGATCATCATCGCGATCGCAGCCAGCATCGTGACGACGGGGAATGCGCGCGTTTCTCCGAAGCGGGCGGCGGTGGCGCCTGTCGTTGCCCATTGCTCGGCGATCGGCTTGGCGAGCACCAGCGGTGCGATGAACGCGAATACCTCGATGTTGCGGACATGACTCAGCGCCATCCAGATCAACCCGAGCAGCAGCAGGATCCGCGGCAGCGACAGCGTCAGCCTGCGATAGCAGATCAGGCCGATCAGGCCGAGCAGCGTGGCTTCGAAGAAGCTGGGCTTGCTGAAATCCGCCGGCTTCCATTCCCCGATCAGCGTCAGCAACTTGCCGAGGCTGAGGATCTTGGTCGCGCCCAGCAGGCTATTCCAGCCATAGGGCGTCACGCAGCTCGCGGCCAGCGCCGCTAGGCCGAACAGGCCCCATCGCACGACAAGCTGACGGCGGCGGCCGGGCTCCGCATTCCACACGGCCTCCAGTCCGATCGGTCCGATCAGCGCCAGGCCGAGAACGAAGCCGCCATGCAGATTGGCCCACAGCGTCATCAGCGGCAGCAGCCACCATGACGGTGAGGTGCGGCGATCCGCGGCCGCGAGCAGGCCGCCGATGAACGCCAGCAGCACCGGGAGCGCCAACACATGCGGCCGCGCCAGAAAGTGGATCGTCGACAACAGCAGCGCCAGCGCCGCGATCAGGAGCGCGCGCGCCGGATCGAAATACGGACTCAACAGATGCAGGAAGATCGCGACCGTCGCGCCGATCGCCATCGACGACAGGATCACCGGTCCGGCCCAATCGCCGCCGTAGACGAGCGCGTACATCACCTGCGACAGCCACGAGCTCGAAATCCAGGGCTCGCCGAAACGGGTGAACGAGAACACGTCCGATGTCGGCATCGCGCCGTGTTCGAGAATCCACTGTCCGACCCTGATCTGCCACATCGTGTCGGAATCGCGCAGCAGGATTTCGCCGGCCGAGAGATAAAACAGATAAGCGCCCACGGCGGCGCACAGCGGCACCAGTCCTCGCGCCGCGCTGCGGCTGCTCACGCTGCTGGTGATCGAAAGTGACATGCGCTTTCTTGCTTGTTTCGGCCGGGGCATCCAGAGCCAACGCCACGCGTGACGCCAGCGCGCACTCGACCACGGCTTCCGATAAATTCGGGTAAATGCCGCAGCGATATCGCGCGCATGCGCAAGATCAGATGACTCGATTTCGAGCGATCACCTTAGCCGGCGATTTACCATCGCGGCCCTGATCCGGTTCGGGAGAGGCCGGAGCGCCGCCGGCTCAATCAGAGGTGGTACCTGAGGTTGCAAAGAATCCTTACAATTCCAGCTTGTCATTCAGTCTGAATAGTTGTTCACTTCTTCAGACGATTGCGGGATCAATCGTTCAAAACGTTGAAGACTCGTGTGTTCTGCCGGTGGGCGCCGGCCGGGGCGCACGGCGGGGGGACGGAACGCCATGGTTTACCGGCGAACTCATCAGGTCGTGAAACGGCTGGCCGCGCGGCGCAGCGCCATCCTGTCGGCTGCGCGGGACGCGGCGGCGGCGGGCGGCATGGCGGCGGTCCAGATCGCACCCGTCGCAGTGCGGGCCAATGTCGCGGCCGGAACGGTCTACCGCTATTTTCCGTCGAAGGCCGAGCTGATCTCGGAACTGATCACGGAAGTCTCGCGCGACGAGCTCACGGCGATCCGGCGCGCCGCGGATGCCGCGCCAGGGCCGTCATCGGCGCTTGCCGCCGCGGTGACGACGATCGCCGTCCACGTGCTGTCGCAACGCAAGCTCGCCTGGGGCATTTTGGCCGAGCCGGTCGACGTCGACGTCACCGCCTCGCGCCTCGCCAGTCGCCGCGATATTTCCGGCGAGCTGGCCATGCGCATCGATGCCGCCGTGCGCGCCGGCCATCTGCCGGCGCAGGATACGGCGCTGGCCGCCACCGCCTTGCTAGGCGCGCTGCACGAAGCGCTGGTCGGCCCGCTGGCGCCGGCCAATCTCGACGATCCGATCAAGCTGCGTGACGCGGTGCAGACCGTGACGCTGCTCGCGCTGCGCGCGGTCGGCGTGATGGACGCACGCGCGCGTGGCCTCGTGGTGCAGGCAACGACTCCGGCCAAGGCGCTGGTCGGCGCCTGAGGCCAGGGTGAGGTCAAGGCGCGCGACGAACACTTCTGTCGCAATGGCGTTGTAGGTTTCGGGGCTGGGCTCAACCACCTCACGGAGCAACCCATGACGACGACCCATGGCTCGGCCAAATGGCAGGGCGGCATCAAGGACGGCAAGGGCGCGATCTCGACCAAGAGCGGCGCGCTCTCGGATTACCCCTACGGCTTCGCTAGCCGCTTCGAGGGCAAACCGGGTTCGAACCCGGAGGAACTGATCGGCGCGGCGCATGCCGCCTGCTTCACGATGGCGCTGTCGCTGATCCTGGGCGAAGCCAAGCTCACGGCGGAGCATATGGAGACCAAGGCCGATGTGACTTTGGAGAAGGTCGCAGACGGCTTCGCGATCACCGCGGTGCACTTGACGCTGTCGGCGAAGATCCCGGGCGCCGACAACGCGACGTTCCAGGAACTGGCCGGCAAGGCGAAGGCCGGATGTCCGGTGTCGAAGCTGCTCAACACCAAGATCACGCTGGACGCGTCGTTGCAGGGCTGATCGCCACGCGATGGGTTAGCGTTTTCGAGCGAAGTGGGCACCCGTGAAGAAAACGCGTCACACAGGAATCTAGAGCTGCGCGTCGCCCCTCGGGCCGACCGAGGCGATGCGCAGCATGTTGGTGGTGCCGGGCGCGCGCAGCGGCACGCCGGCAACGATGATGACGCGCTGGCCGGCCTTGGCAAAACCGTCGCGGAACGCGATCGAGCCGGCGCGGTCGACCATGTCGTCGAGATCGTGCGCGTCCTCGGCGACCACGCAATGCACCCCCCACACCACCGACAGCTTGCGGCCGGTGACGAGGTTCGGCGTGATCGCAACCACCGGCACCTTGGGGCGCTCGCGCGCCACCCGGATCGCGGTCGAGCCTGATGACGTCCAGCAGATGATCGCCGACAGGTCGAGCGTCTCGGCGATCTGCCGGGCGGCATCGGCAATGGCGTCGCCCACCGTCGCTTCAGGATCGACGCGCTGCGCGTTGATCACGTTGCGATAGGTCGGGTCGCGCTCCACTTCCTCGCCGATGCGGTTCATGGTCGAGACCGCCTCCACCGGGAATTTGCCGGCGGCGGATTCCGCCGACAGCATGATGGCGTCGGCGCCTTCGTAGACGGCGGTGGCGACGTCGGAGACTTCGGCACGCGTCGGCACCGGCGCCTGGATCATCGATTCCAGCATCTGGGTCGCGACCACCACCGGCCTGCCGGCGCGGCGCGCCATCCGGATCATCTGCTTCTGCAGGCTCGGCACCCGCTCCAGCGGCAGCTCGACGCCGAGATCGCCGCGCGCCACCATCAGCGCGTCCGATGCTTCGATGATGTCGGCGAGGCGGTCGATCGCCTGCGGTTTCTCGATCTTGGCCATCACGGCGGCGCGGCCGCGGATCATCTTCTTGGCCTCGATCACGTCCTCGGCGCGCTGCACGAAGGACAGCGCGACCCAGTCGATCCCCTCCGGCAGCGCGGCTTCCAGGTCGGCGCGGTCCTTTGCGGTCATCGCCGACACCGGCAGGTCGGTATCGGGCAGGCTGACGCCCTTGCGGTCCGACATCTTGCCGCCGATCACGACGCGCGTGACCGCGCGCTCGGGCGAGGTTTCCTCGGCGATCAGCCGCACCTTGCCGTCGTCGAGCAACAGCGCATGGCCCGGGCGGAGCGCGGCGAGAATCTCCGGATGCGGAAGCTGGACGCGGCTGTTGTCGCCCGGCGTCTTGTCGGAATCCAGAATGAAGCTCTGGCCGTTCTTGAGCTGGGTCGCGCCTTCCGCGAACGCGCCAACCCGCAGCTTCGGTCCTTGCAGGTCGACCAGGATGCCGATCGGCCGGCCGTAGCTCGATTCGACATTGCGGATGGTCTTGACCAGCTCCCGCATCTTGTCATGCGGGGTGTGGCTCATATTGATGCGGAAGACGTCGGCACCCGCCTCGAACAGCTTGCGGATCATCGCGCTGTCTGAGGAGGCCGGGCCGAGTGTTGCGAGGATCTTGATTCGACGCAGTCGTCTCATGGTTTGTTTCCGGGGGGGGCGGCTGGCGGCAGACCAGACGCGCCCGGAGGCGCTGCGCCCGGCGGCGGGTTGGGCAGGCCCGGCATCGCCCCGGGACTTCCTGGACCCACGCCGCCCGGCATTCCCGGTACTTTCTGCGGCTGTTGTTCGTTGGCTTCGGTCAGCTGGACGGTCCATGCACGCTGCTCGCCGGTGTCGACCTCGAAGAAGCCGGTGCGGTCAAACCCGCGCGCCAGGCAATTTTCGGTGCCCTTGATGGTGAATTCCTTGTCGCGCGAGCACATGAAGGCCTGGCCGGACCATTCGCCGCCGCGATCATAGTCGAGAGCGTAGATGTAGTAGTAGCGCGCCACAAGGTTGCCGCGCAGCAAGGTCTCGCAGGTGCGCGACGACACGTTCCACCAGCCCTCGGTGGTCCAGCCCTCGGCGTCCTTGTAGCCGAGCGCGATGCCGACGCGGCTCGAAGTGTTGTTGCAGAGCCGGAAATCGGCAGCCGCCGGACTCGTCCACAGGCAGGCCGCGACAAGCGCCAGCACCGGCAGCAGGCCGGCCAGGATCAGGCGGATATTGCGGGGAGCTGAGGCGAGGGAATCTGTTGGGCTCATGCAGCGAAGCTATATCAAATCATGGACGATTTCGCGTGCCCGGCCGGCACTGTCAACGGGCGGGCGCCCGTCTGCGACGCTGTCGGACCGTGGCCGGGGTGGCCGGACGGGTCCGTTTTGCGCGCCGATATGGCAAAATCTGTGACAATTCCCACCTGATATCAATATGGTGAGCGCGACACCACGGGATCACGATCATGAGCATTGACGACAAAACCAGAACGGAACTCGAGGCCGCGGTCTTCCGGCGTCTCGTCAGTCACCTGCGCAACCGCACCGATGTGCAAAACATCGATCTGATGAACCTCGCCGGCTTCTGCCGCAACTGCCTGTCCAACTGGATGAAGGAAGAGGCCGACGCCAAGGGCCTTGCCGTGAGCAAGGACGAGAGCCGTGAGGCGGTCTACGGCATGCCGTATGAGGAATGGAAGGCGAAGTATCAGGGCAGCGCGACGCCGGAGCAACTCGCGGCGATGAAGAAGGCCCAAAGCGGGCATTAACCCTCAACCTCTGTGACGTCAGTTCCGCGGCCGTCCGCATCTCCTGTGGGCGCGCTGTGGATGAGCGCGATGTTTCCTTGACGGAAGGCGCGCCAAAATCGAGGGTCGCCCGCAGCAAGCGGTGCGCGAGGCGCGTATTCGCGTAACGTTTCAATACCTGTTCAGGAGTGCGCGATGGCCACCACGTCTGCCGCCGTCAAGGAAGAGCCCGCAACGCGATTTGCCAAGGACCAGCTCAAGTCCATCATCGAGCGCATCGAGCGGCTGGAAGAAGAGAAGAAGACGATCTCGGACGACATTCGCGACGTCTATGCCGAGAGCAAGGGCAACGGCTTCGACGTCAAGGCGCTGCGCGCCATCATCCGTCTGCGCAAGCAGGATCCGAACGAGCGCCAGGAGCAGGAGACCATCCTGGAGACCTACATGCAGGCGCTGGGGATGCTCTGAGGCGCCCAGCGGCCACCTCCTGCCGGGCGTTCGCCAAGGCGTGCCCCCCAAGGCGCGCCCCCAAAAGCCCAGGTCAAAGCTGCTGGCGGGCCTCCTGTCGAGGCTTGGGTGAAATCCCGGGATTTGCTACACTGCCAGCGAGGTAACCGGGCAGATCGTTCAGATGGACGTGCCAGGACCAGAGCGCCGGCTCGCTGCGGTCCTCGCCGCCGACATGGTCGGCTATAGCCGCCTGATGGAGGCTGACGAGACGGGCACCCTTGCGCGCCTCAAAACCCATCGCATCGAGCTGATCGATCCGGCCATCGCCAAGAATCGCGGCCGCATCATCAAGACCACCGGCGACGGCCTGCTGGTCGAATTCCACAGCGTCGTCGACGCGGTGCTGTGCGCAGCCGAGGTCCAGAGCCGGATGGCGAAGCGCAATGCCGACGTCGCGCCGGCGCGCTGGATGCAGTTTCGCATCGGCATCAATCTTGGCGATGTGATCGTTGACGGCGCCGATATCTTCGGTGACGGCGTCAACGTCGCGTCCCGCCTGGAGACGCTGGCCGAGCCCGGCGGCATCTGCATTTCCAGTGCGGTCCGCGATCAGGTCGGCGATCGCCTGGAAGATCTGAGCTTCGAGGATCTCGGCGACCAGACCGTCAAGAACATCGCGCGCCCGATCCGGGTTTTCCGCGTCCATCTCGAATCCGGTGCCAGGCCCGTTCCGGAGCACCCGAGTGCTGTGGCCGTCCCGGTCGTCGCCAAGAAGCCCTCCATCGCCGTGCTGCCGCTCGTCAACATGAGCGGCGATCCCGAGCAGGAATTCTTCGCCGACGGGCTCACCGAGGACATCATCACCGAGCTGTCGCGCTTCCACGATCTGCTGGTGATCTCGCGCAACTCGACCTTCGTGTACAAGGGCAAGGCCGTGAAGGTGCAGGACGTCGCGAAGGAATTCGCCGTCGACTATGTGCTGGAGGGCAGCGTGCGGAAGGCGGGCGGCCGGATCCGCGTCACGGTGCAGCTGATCGACGCCGTGGCCGACCGGCACGTCTGGGCCGAACGTTACGACCGCGAGTTGGCCGACATCTTCGCCATCCAGGACGAGATGACGCGCGCGATCGTGGCGACCTTGCCGGGGCGCCTCGAGGCTGCCGCGCATGACCGCGTCAAGCGCAAGCCGACCGACAACATGGCGGCCTACGAGTGCGTGCTTGCCGCCAAGGTGCTGCATCATCGCTCGGCACGGGACGACAATGCGGGGGCGCAGCGCCTGCTCGAGCGGGCCATCGTGCTTGACCCGAACTATGCCCATGCCCACGCCTGGCGGGCCTGCGTGCTCGGCCAGACCTGGGTCTACAACTGGTGCACCGATCGCGACGCGACCATGGCGCAGGTCGCCGCCGAGCTCGAGATCGCACTCAAGCTCGACGACAATGACAGCGACGTGCACCGGATCCTCGCCGCGCTGAACCTCAACCGCGACGACCACGACAAGGCGGCCTTCCACCAGGAGCGCGCGCTCGCGCTCAACCCGAATTACGACCTCGTCGTCGTGCAGCAGGGCGAGCTCCTGACCTGGCTCGGGCGGCCCGAGGAAGGCATCGACTGGATCAAGCGGGCGATGCGCCTCAATCCGTTCCATCCGGAGCGCTTCTGGAGCCATCTCGGCCGCGCCTGCTATTGCGCCGAGAAATACGCTGACGCCGCCGAGGCGTTCTCGCGGATCACGCGGCCCGACCACACTCATCACGCCTTCCTCGCGGCGACCTTCGCGCAGATGGGCAATACGGTGGCGGCCTCCGCCCACGCCGCCGAGGTGCTGAAGCGCGAGCCGACCTTCTCGGTTGCCGCGCACCTGACCACCCAGCGCTACAAGTGCGAGCCCGACCGAGCGCGCTACGAGGCCGGCCTGCTCAAGGCAGGGCTGCCGGCCTGAACCGGCGGAAAGCCATCTTGTCGGCAGAGGCGTAGCGGCTCAGCGCAGCGAGGCGGTGCGCAGCACGAAGGACTGGGTCGTCAGGAGGGCGGTCGCCGAACCCGAGAAGCGGTCGCAGGTCATGCCCATCATCGGATCTTCCGAGAAGGTCATGACGACGGCGGCCTGCGGCTTGACGAAATGAGTCCGCATCATGGTCATGTCGGTGTCGCCGAGCACCGTGGTCAGCATGGCATTGCTTGCGCTCGGCGCCAGCATCACCACGCGCATCCAGATATCGTTGCCCTTGGCTGCCGAGATCCGCGCGGAGGTGGTGATCACACCCTGGCTCGGTGCGCCCTTGGCAACGACGGTGTTGATTTCGGTGCTAGGAACCGCGGCATTGCGCGTCGGGCGCACGTTGCGCGGGATCGGCGCGGTCGCTGCGACGATGTTGGCGCGATCGACCGGTGAGGACGCCGCGGGCGCATAGGCCAGCGCCTTGTTGAAGTTTTCGGTCGTCGTGCTGGCAGTGGTCTGCGGATCGCTACCGCCGACCGCCTCGCGGGCCTTCAGCGCGGCAATCTGCGCCGCCGACGCCTGCTTCGGCGCCGCGCCCTCGTCACCCCAGAAGCCGCGGGCATTGATGATGTCGGCAGGCGATTGCGGCGCGGTGTTCTCGGCCACCTGCACCACTTGCACCGCGGGTTTCGCCTTCGGCATCGGCACGAGCTGGGCGTCGGCGGCGGCGAGCTGGATGGCGGCGGCGAACTGCGGCTTGGCGCGCGGCAGCGGAATCGGATCGGCGGATTTGGCGGGCGCGGCGGCGGCCACCACGGTGTTGGCGGCGGGCTTGTCGTTCACGCTGGCCGCGCCTTCGTCCTCATCGTCACTCGACTTGCCGCCACCGAACAGCTTCGCGAACAGGCTCGGCTTGCCGATGGTCGCGGCATCGTCACCATTGCCGCGGCGCTCGATATCGGCCTTGGCAAGCTCATAGCCCTTGAGCGGCGTGCCGTCGGTCGGGACATGGACGGTGCGGCCGTCGGGGAACACCCTGACCAGCTGCTCGCGGGTCATGCGCGGCCAGTGGCGGATGCTGCCGGTGTCGAGATGGACGAACGGCGAGCCCGAGGTCGGATAGAAACCGACGCCGCCGCGCTGCAGGCGGAGGCCGGCGTAGCGGATCTGCTCCAGCGGCACGCCCGGGATGAAGAAGTCCATCGCATGCCCCAGCATGTGCTGGCTGTGGCGCGCGACGC
The DNA here is from genome assembly GCF_009720285.1 of Bradyrhizobium sp. BR2003. NCBI lineage: Bacteria > Pseudomonadati > Pseudomonadota > Alphaproteobacteria > Hyphomicrobiales > Nitrobacteraceae > Bradyrhizobium > Bradyrhizobium sp. BR2003. The sequence continues at coordinate 188,459 of NZ_SMYJ01000027.1, read as the reverse complement.
CCGAGGAGCGGCGGCGGAGCATGGCGTTGGTGGCAGGGGCGCGATAGGCGGAGATGATCTGGATCGGCTGCTTGCCGCCGACGTCGTTATAGACTTCCCAGAGGATGTCGAAGAGGTGACGGTCCATCACCGTTTCATCCTGGGAGCGCCAGTCGCGCAGGAAGTGGTTGAGCTGCTTCAGCGCGCCTTCGTCGTAGCGGCCGTCGCGCTTGAAGGTGACGGTGAGGTCTTCGCCGGAATGGGTGTGATGGAAGGAGAGGCTGCGGGTCTGGTTCAGCGCGGTGGCATCGTGCACCGATCCCGCGCCCGCCAACAGCAATAGCGCAGTCAGGCCGACTTGGTATCCGGCCTTAGGCAACGACAGCGGATTGCAGCGGCGTGCGAAGACAGCCAGCACTATGAGCCCACCCAGTCGACGAGCGTTCGGTCGGCATCTTTCGCAGACCCCCTGCGGAAGACGGTGAACGCTTTCTTAAAGCGGGAGGGTTAACCGAGGTTTACCGACCCGCCCCCAAGTTGGGCTTAACTAACTGGGCGAGTGTGGCAAAAGATAGCCCTGTTTCCGGCCGAGACCCGAAATGGTTAACGTAAACGATCCCGCCTTTTGAGCGAGATCGTTGATTTTGCTTCAAAATTTATCCCAATCGGGTGGAAATGCAGATTAGCGGGTGATCACCCGGCGCTGCTGCTGGGCCTGCCCACGACGGATCGGCTGCGGCTCCGGCTGCCCGAATCCCCCGAACAGGCGCTCGAAGAAGTTTGGTCCGGAGGAGCCAAAGCCGTTGTCGCCGGCGACATTGACGCCGGCGGGCAGGCTGCTGCTCGGCGGACGCGAGTAGCTCGGCTGGGAGTGCGCCACCACCGTTTCGAGGTCCTTGCCCCGGCTGTTCCTGAGCAGCGACAGCATGGCGGCGTCGCGGCCGTAAACGTCCCTGCGGAATTGCAGCTTGCCGGCATCGTCCACGAACGCGGTCTGGTAGGTGATGTTCACCGGGATCGGCGTCGGGAATTTCAGGTCGACCTCGCTCGAACCGTACATGCTGCGGATCCGCTCCGGCGTGTAATGCTGGTTCGGCTCGGTGATGTTGAGCAGGACGGCGGCGTACTGATCGGGATTCTGCACGCGCATGCAGCCGTGGCTGAAAGCACGCTCGTCCTTCGCGAACAGGTACTTGTCCGGCGTGTCGTGCTGATAGACCAGGAACTTGTTCGGGAAGTTGAAGCGGATGCGGCCGAGTGCGTTGGCTTCACCCGGCGGCTGCGAGATGTGGATCGAGCCGTCGCGGTTGCGCTCGAGCCTGAGGCCCATGCGCTGCAGCACCGTCGGATCCTGCTGCAGGGCCGGCAGATACTCGTTGTAGATGATCGACGGCGGCACGTTCCAGGTCGGATTGACGGTGATGTACTTCATCGTCTCGGTCAAAAGCGGCGTGGCATGCTGGCCGGGCTTGCCTGTGACGACGCGGGTGGTCCAGACCTGCGCGCCGTTCTGCATCACCTTCAGCGAGTAGTCCGGGATGTTGAGGATCACATAGGCATTGCCGACACTGGCGGCGCCGAGCTGGCGCGGCAGCCAGCGCCAGCGCTCCATGTTGACGATCACGGTGTCGATCTGCCGGTCGCGCTTCGGATTGTTCAGCGCCTTCACCGTGCGCTCGTCGAGAACGCCGGTCGGCTTGAGATCGACGCTGCTCTGGAATTTCTCCACCGCCCGCGCGACCGTCGCGTCATACTTGGTGCTGTCGGCATCCTCGGTGATGCCGAGCTTGTTGCGCAGGTCCGGCACGCGCGGATCGTCCATCTCGACCGCAGCCTGCTTCTTGCGCGCCGGCAAATATTTCAGCGCCGGGCCGTCCGCGATCGTGATGACCGGACCGTCGCCCTGGCCACGCAGCTCGGCGAGCTTCTTCTTCAGCTCCTTGTAGAGCTTCTGCTGCGGGTTATAGCCGTCGAGCGCGGCGGAGGCGTCCTTGGCGGAGGTCACATTGCCGAACACTTCCGCCGGATCGATCGGGTGTTCCGGATAGAGAATGTCCGCCGACACCTGCGACCAGTGCATGCGTCCGCTCTGGGCCTGGCGCGCATAGTCCAGCATGCTGGCCGCGAGCTTCAGCTCGGCGTCGGCCAGCGCGTCCGGCGAGGTCGCCGCGGCGAAATCCGGCACCGGATAGTCGGCGGCATCGAGGCCGTCGGCGGCCGCGTCCTTCAGGCGCGCGATGACGCCCTTGCCGGCGTCGGTCAGCTTGCCGGCCTTGGTGAAGACCGGCGCGTATTCGCGAGCCGAATAGAATTTCTCGGCCGCCGCGCGCTCGTTCTTGCGGTCGAAGGTGCGCAGCGACTTGCCGGCGAGCAGTTCGCGCAGCTTGTCGGCAACCGGCTGATCCTCGGCGGCAACGTTGCTCGCGGCCTTCGCAGGCTCCGTAGCCGGGGCTGCGGCGGTCGCGGGAGCAGGCGCTGTGGCCGGCGCCGCGGCCGTTGCAGGCGCGGGGCTTGCGGCAGGCGCGTTGGCAGTTGCAGGGGCGGGGGCCGCCGGCGCGACCGCGGTATCGGTCTTCGGTGCGTCGGCGGGCTGCGCCGCCGGCGCGGTTACGACATCGGCAGGCTTCGGTTCGACGGCCTTTGCGGTGGCGCTCGGCTCAACGGGCCTTGTCTCAGCGGGCTTGGTTTCAGCGGGCTTGGTTTCAGCGGGTTTGGCCTCGGTGGCTTGCACGTCGGCGGGCTTCACGCCGGCCGGCTTGGCTGCATCGGGCAGCGCTGCGGTGGTGTCGGCTTTGAAATCGCTTGCGGTGGGGGGCGGCACGTTGGCTGGTTCGGGGCGCGGGATCGCCGCGTCGATCGCGAGTTCCGAAGCGCTGGAGTGCGGCGTGTCCTGCGCGAGGGCCGAGGTCGCGGACACCGTGAGGAAGGTTGCCGCGACGGCCATCAATACGCGGTCAAATCCTCGACGGTTGTTCGAACAGTCACGCATCGTCACACCCCCTGGGTGAAACTGCCCCTCGTCAAACCGGAACAGTTCAATTCAGAATTTGGTTTCATAGCTTGCGCGAAGCGCCGGCCTCTCGATCGACTCGCACGCCTGCACACAACGAACGCAGACGATACCTTTGCCCCTCTCATGCAGCCAGCGCCATGCGGGGCAACTCACGACAAACTGACCTCGAAGCAGCTGATTTCGCTCCAGGCTGTGCGTTTTTGCCACGCGGCACAGCCTTTGTCTGTCACCGCCACGACACGGTTCAAAAGGTTCCCTGGTATGGCCCTGTCGGTCTTGAGGGCTAAGTGGCGTCGCTTGCGCGTGCGCCGGCCGCAGCTTCGTCGAGCTTGCGATAGAGCGTCGAGCGGCCGATCTTGAGGCGGCGCGCGACCTCCGACATCTGTCCGCGGTAATGCGAAATCGCGAAGCGGATGATCTCGTTCTCGAGATCTTCTAGGGGGCGCACCTCGCCCGCGGCATTGAGCATGGCGAGGCCGCCGGCGGTGGGTAGCGAGACGGCAACCGGTATTTCGTTACCGGAAATCATGGCGGGCGCCGTTGAAGGCGACACCACCAGCGGTTCGCCCGGCAGCGATTTGCCCTCAGCTACCGGATGTGCCGTTCCTTGCGGGAAATCGGCGAGCCCGAGCTGGTCGCCGTCGCTCATCACCACGGCGCGATACACCGTGTTCTCGAGCTGGCGGATATTGCCCGGCCAGTCGAGCTGCGAGAGGTGGGCCATCGCCTCGCCGCTGATGCCGGTGATGTTGCGGTTTTCCTCGGCGCAGAACCGCGCCAGGAAATGCCGCAACAGATGCGGGATGTCTTCGCGCCGCTGTCGCAGCGCCGGAATGGTCAGCGGCAGCACGTGCAGGCGATAGAACAGGTCCTCGCGGAACTGACCGCCTTTCACGAGATCGAGCAGCTTGCGGTTGGTCGCTGAGATGATCCGAACATCGACCTTGACCGGCTTGCGGCCGCCGACCGCCTCGACGGTGCCTTCCTGCAGCGCGCGCAGCAATTTCACCTGCGTGGCCAGCGGCAATTCACCGACCTCGTCGAGGAACAGCGTGCCGCCATGCGCTTCGACGAACTTGCCCTGATGGCGCTCGGTGGCGCCGGTGAAGGCGCCCTTCTCGTGGCCGAACAGGATCGATTCGACGAGATTGTCCGGGATCGCGCCGCAATTCACCGCAACGAACGGCCTGGCCTTGCGCTCGCCGCTGCCATGAATGGCACGCGCGAACAGTTCCTTGCCGACGCCGGATTCACCCTCGATCAGCACCGGGATCGTCGAGGACGCGGCCTTTTGCGCGGTGCGCAGCACCCCGGCCATCGCCTCGCTGCGGGTGATGATGTCGGAGAAGGTCAGCCGGCCCTCGCGGCTGTGGCGGATCCGCTGCAATTCGCCCTTCAGCGCCGAGGCGTTGAGGGCGTTGCGCAGGGAAACCTGCAGTCGCTCGAAGCCGACCGGCTTGACGACGAAATCCTGGGCGCCGGCGCGCATCGCCGACACGACATTGTCGATGCCGCCATGCGCGGTCTGCACGATGACCGGGACGGTCAAACCAGCTTCACGAATTTTTGCGAGGACTCCGAGACCGTCGAGCCCCGGCATCACGAGGTCGAGCACGACGGCGTCAATCGCCTGCGTCTCGGATGCGGTCAGGGCCGCGATCGCCGCGTCGCCACTGTCCACGACGAGGGGCTCATAGCCGCACTTCTGCACCATGTTTTCAACCAAACGGCGCTGTACTGCGTCGTCATCGGCGATCAAAATGGTGGCAGCCATGGTTTTCCCCGCACGCTACGTTTATTTGTCTCGAATCGGGGCAATGTCGCCGATGCCGATTAACGCACTCTTAAATGTTGCAAACCCGCATTCATTCCGCCGCCGCCGACATCTTTCCGACTGAACCAAGGTTACGAACAAGATGACCTCGCGCTCCAAAACTGCATCCAACAAGTCTGCCCTCAGCAAGCCCGCTCTCCGCAAGGAAGCCGCGCTGCGCAAGACGGCGGCGCAACGCAAATCGTCTGCAAGCGGCCCGGCGGCAAAAAAGGCAGCCAGCAAGACCGGCAAGCTTCCGGAATGGAATCTGGCAGATCTCTACTCCGGTATCGATGCGCCGGAGGTCGCACGCGACTTGCAGAAAATGGACGCAGATTGCGTCGCGTTTGAGACCGACTACAAGGGCAAGCTTGCCGAAAATACCGCCAAAGAGGGCGGCGGAAAGTGGCTGGCCGAGGCGATCCGGCGCTATGAGGCGATCGACGATCTGGCTGGCCGTCTCGGCTCTTACGCCGGCCTCGTCCATGCCGGCGACAGCGTCGATCCCGCGATCTCGAAATTCTACGGCGATATTTCCGAGCGGCTGACCGCCGCGTCGGTACATCTGTTGTTCTTCTCGCTCGAGCTCAATCGGGTCGACGATGACGTGATCGAGCGCGCGATGGCCGAACCCGAACTCGGCCATTACCGGCCGTGGATCGAGGATCTGCGCAAGGACAAGCCGTACCAGCTCGAGGATCGCGTCGAGCAGCTGTTCCACGAAAAGGCGCAAAGCGGCTACGCGGCCTGGAACCGGCTGTTCGACCAGACCATCTCCGGCCTGCGTTTCAAGGTCGGCGGCAAGGAGCTCGCGATCGAGCCGACGCTGAACCTGCTGCAGGACAAGGCGGGGGACAAGCGCAGGGCTGCCGCGCAGGCGCTTGCCAAGACCTTCAAGGACAATGAGCGCAGCTTCGCGCTGATCACCAACACGCTCGCCAAGGACAAGGAAATCTCCGACCGCTGGCGCGGCTTCCAGGATGTCGCGGACTCCCGCCATCTCAACAACCGCGTCGAGCGCGAGGTGGTCGATGCGCTGGTCGCCTCGGTGCGCGCGGCCTATCCGAAGCTGTCGCACCGCTATTACGCGCTGAAGGCCGGCTGGTTCAAAAAGAAGAAGCTGCCGCACTGGGACCGCAACGCCCCGCTGCCGTTCGCGGCGTCAGGCACGATCGCCTGGCCCGAGGCGCGCAACATGGTGCTGTCGGCCTATAGCGGCTTCTCGCCCAAGATGGCGGAGATCGCGGAGCGCTTCTTCGACGATCGCTGGATCGATGCGCCGGTTCGTCCCGGCAAGGCGCCCGGTGCGTTCTCGCATCCGACCACGCCGTCGGCGCATCCCTATGTGCTGATGAACTATCAGGGCAAGCCGCGCGACGTGATGACACTGGCGCATGAGCTCGGTCATGGCGTCCATCAGGTGCTGGCGGCAAAGAACGGCGCGCTGATGGCGCCGACGCCGCTGACGCTGGCGGAAACCGCAAGCGTGTTCGGCGAGATGCTGACCTTCAAGCGGCTATTGTCCCAGACCAGGAACGCCAAGCAGCGCCAGGCGCTGCTCGCGGGCAAGGTCGAGGACATGATCAATACCGTGGTGCGGCAGATCGCGTTCTATTCATTCGAGCGCGCGGTTCATACCGAGCGCAAGAACGGCGAACTCACCGCCGAGCGGATCGGCCAGATCTGGCTCAGCGTGCAGGGCGAGAGCCTGGGGCCGGCGATCGAGATCAAGCCGGGCTACGAGACGTTCTGGATGTATATTCCGCACTTCATCCACTCGCCGTTCTACGTCTATGCCTATGCGTTCGGCGATTGCCTCGTGAACTCGCTCTATGCGGTCTATGAGCACGCGTCCGAAGGCTTTGCCGAGCGCTATCTCGACATGCTCGCTGCCGGCGGCACCAAGCACTACTCCGAGCTGCTGCGGCCGTTCGGGCTCGATGCCAAGGACCCCAAATTCTGGGACGGCGGCCTGTCCGTCATCGCCGGCATGATCGACGAGCTGGAAGCGATGGGCTGAGGCCCATCCGCTGTCCCGGGGGCTGAAGCCGGCCTTTTTGCGCCGGACGGCACGATCTTTCCTTATCTTTCCTTATCTTTCCTTGGCGCCGGCGCTTCGGAGATCAATCCGGCCCGGCCGCGGCCGGGCCGGATCGGGGACGATTTGCGCTTCAAATCGCCCGATCGGGACCGCGCCGTTGCCCTGCCTACCCGTTTGCGGTAATGGCTCGCGGAGGAACGCGAATTTCTGACTGGGGACAGCGATGGCAGACCATAGCGAAGTGGCCTACACGACCGCCGACGGCAACGATTACGTGGCGCATGAGCAGACCTATGAAGGGTTTATCATGTTGGTCAAATGGGGCACCATCAGCGTCGCCATTATTCTCGCCCTGATGGCCTATTTCCTGGTCTGATCCTTGAGATCGGCTAGCGGCGCCGCCGTCCCGCGGCGGTGCCGGAATTCCTGTCGAATCCGGATGTAAAAACCGGGTATCCAAATCTGGCGAAAATAACGCTAGTTTGAAGACGCGTGCGCCACTCGCGCCGCCGGAGGGCCCATGAAGATTGCCGTTGCCAAGGAAATTGATCCGTCCGAGCCGCGGGTTGCGGCCTCGCCCGATACCGTGAAGAAGTTCAAGGCACTCGGCGCTGAGGTCGCGGTCGAGCCGGGTGCGGGCATCAAGTCGGGCCTTCCCGATTCGGAGTTCACCGCGGTGGGCGCCACCGTCAGCGCGGACGCGCTCAAGGACGCCGACATCATCATCAAGGTGAAGCGGCCGGAAGCTTCCGAACTCTCCAAATACAAGCGCGGCGCGCTGGTCATCGCGATCATGGATCCCTACGGCAACGAGGTCGCGCTGAAGGCGATGGCCGATGCCGGCGTGTCCGCCTTCGCAATGGAATTGATGCCGCGCATCACCCGCGCGCAGGTGATGGACGTCTTGTCCTCGCAGGCCAATCTGGCCGGCTACCGCGCGGTGATCGAGGGCGCCGAGGCCTTTGGCCGCGCCTTCCCGATGATGATGACCGCCGCCGGCACCGTTCCGGCCGCGAAGGTGTTCGTGATGGGCGTCGGTGTCGCCGGCCTGCAGGCGATCGCGACCGCGCGGCGGCTCGGGGCCGTCGTCACCGCGACCGACGTGCGCCCGGCCACCAAGGAACAGGTCGAATCGCTCGGCGCGAAATTCCTCGCCGTCGAGGACGAGGAATTCAAGAACGCGCAGACCGCCGGCGGCTACGCCAAGGAAATGTCCAAGGAGTACCAGGCCAAGCAGGCCGCGCTGACCGCCGAGCACATCAAGAAGCAGGACATCGTGATCACGACCGCGCTGATCCCGGGCCGTCCGGCGCCGAAGCTCGTCACCGGCGAGATGGTGAAATCGATGAAGCCGGGTTCGGTGCTGGTCGATCTCGCGGTCGAGCGCGGCGGCAACGTCGAGGGCGCGAGGCCCGGTGAAGTGGTCGAGACCGACGGCATCAAGATCGTCGGCTACACCAACGTCGCCGGCCGCGTCGCGGCGTCGGCCTCGGGGCTCTACGCGCGTAACCTTTTCTCGTTCATCGAGACGATGGTCGACAAGGCCAACAAGGCGCTCGCGGTCAATTGGGACGACGAGCTGGTGAAGGCCACCGCGCTGACCAAGGACGGCGCCGTCATCCATCCCAACTTCCAGCCGAAGTAAGGAGAGAAGCCATGGAGCATCTCGCGCAGGCCGTCGATCCGTTCGTGTTCCGGCTGTCGATTTTCGTCCTCGCCGTGTTTGTCGGCTATTTCGTCGTGTGGTCGGTGACCCCGGCGCTGCATACGCCGCTGATGAGCGTGACCAACGCGATCTCCTCGGTGATCGTGGTCGGCGCGCTGCTCGCGGTCGGCGTCGGCATGGTCTCGAGCGGTTCGGGCTGGGCCCGCGGCTTCGGCTTCGTCGCGCTGACCTTCGCCTGCGTGAACATCTTCGGCGGCTTCCTGGTCACCCAGCGCATGCTCGCGATGTACAAGAAGAAAGCCAAGTGAGCGGCAATCACCTCGGGGTGATGAGGATTTTGGGGGACCTGAGATGAGCGCCAATCTCTCTGCACTGTTGTATCTCGTGGCGGGGGTGCTGTTCATCCTGTCGCTGCGCGGCCTGTCGAGCCCGGCGTCGTCGCGCCAGGGCAACATGTTCGGCATGATCGGCATGGCGATCGCCGTCGGCACCACGCTGGCGAGCCATCCGCCGGCCGACGGCGTGGCCTGGGTGCTGGTCATCCTCGCGGTCGCGATCGGCGGCGGCATCGGCGCCGTCATCGCGCGCCGGGTGCCGATGACCTCGATGCCCGAGCTGGTCGCCGCATTCCATTCGCTGGTCGGCATGGCCGCGGTGCTGGTCGCAGCCGGTGCGTTCTATGCGCCCGAGGCGTTCGACATCGGCACGCCCGGCAACATCCATCCGCAGAGCCTGGTCGAGATGTCGCTCGGCGTCGCGATCGGCGCGCTGACCTTCACCGGCTCGGTGATCGCGTTCCTGAAGCTGTCGGCACGGATGAGCGGCGCGCCGATCATCCTGCCGTTCCGCCACGTCATCAACATCGTGCTGGCGCTGGCGCTGGTGTTCTTCATCGTCGGCCTCGTGATGAGCGGCAGCGCGCTCGACTTCTGGCTCATCACCATCATCGCGCTGGCGCTCGGCGTCTTGATGATCATCCCGATCGGCGGCGCCGACATGCCGGTCGTGATCTCGATGCTGAACTCGTATTCCGGCTGGGCCGCGGCCGGCATCGGCTTCACGCTCGGCAATTCGGCACTGATCATCACCGGCGCGCTGGTCGGCTCCTCCGGCGCGATCCTGTCCTACATCATGTGCCACGCGATGAACCGCTCGTTCATCTCGGTGATCCTCGGCGGCTTCGGCGGCGAGACGGCGGCTGCCGGTGGCGGCTCGGGCGAGCAGAAGCCCGCCAAGCTCGGCTCGGCGGACGATGCCGCCTTCATCATGAAGAACGCCTCCAAGGTCATCATCGTGCCCGGCTACGGCATGGCGGTGGCGCAGGCCCAGCACGCGCTGCGCGAGATGGCCGACATCCTGAAGAAGGAAGGCGTCGAGGTGAAATACGCCATTCACCCGGTCGCGGGCCGCATGCCCGGCCACATGAACGTGCTGCTGGCCGAGGCCAACGTGCCCTATGACGAGGTGTTCGAGCTCGAGGATATCAACTCGGAGTTCGCCCAGGCCGACATCGCCTTCGTGATCGGCGCCAATGACGTCACCAACCCGGCGGCGGAAGAGGACAAGACCTCGCCGATCTACGGCATGCCGGTGCTGCAGGTCTGGAAGGCCGGCACCGTGATGTTCATCAAGCGCTCGCTCGCCTCGGGCTATGCCGGCATCGACAACCCGCTGTTCTACCGGGACAACACCATGATGTTGCTCGGTGACGCCAAGAAGGTCACCGAGAACATCGTCAAGGCGATGTAAGGCGGTAGCGATGACGCTGAACCGGGAGTGGCATCGAACGCATCGCATGCCGCCCCGGGCAACGCGCGAGCAGCGCATCAAGTGGCAGGTCGCGCATGCGGCGGCGTGCGCGTGCCGGCCGGTCCCCGACAGCATCAAGGTGGACGTCGAGAAGCTGCGCAAGCTCGGCCGCCGTAAATAGCCGCGGCCACCGGTGATGGCGCTGGCACTCGCAATCCTGAAAGGGCTCCTGTCCGCCGCGTTCGTCGTCTATCTCGGCGGACTCGTGGCGCTGTATGTCAAGCAGCGCGAACTGTTGTTTCCGATCCCGCCGGTCGGACGGACTGCGCCCGCGGCCGCCGGCCTTCCCGAAGCGGAAGAACATGTCCTGACCACCGGCGACGACGAGAAGGTCATCGTCTGGCACGTGCCGGCGAAGCCGGGCCGGCCCGTCGTGCTGTTCTTCCATGGCAATGGCGATTTCCTTGCTGGGCGCGTGGCGCGCTTCAAGGCCATCACGGCCGACGGTACCGGGTTGGTGGCGCTGTCCTTTCGCGGTTACGCAGGGTCGAGCGGGTCTCCGAGCGAGCAGGGACTGCTGCAGGACGCCGCGGCGGCTTACGCCTTCGCCACCGCGCGCTACCGCGCCGAGCAGATCGTGGCCTGGGGATTCTCCCTCGGCACGGGCGTTGCGGTTGCGCTCGCCGCCGAACATCCGCTCGGCAAGCTGATCCTGGAGGCGCCGTACACGTCGACGGCTGACGTCGCCGGCGCGCATTTCTGGTATGTGCCGGTCAGCCTCCTGATGCGCGATCAATTCCACTCCGACCGGCTCATCGCGCAGGTCAAGGCGCCGCTCCTGATCTTGCATGGCACCGACGATCCGATGATCCCGATCCGCTTCGGCGAGCGCCTGTTCGGCCTCGCCCATGAGCCCAAGCAATTCGTGCGACTGCCCGGTGGCGGGCACGACAATCTCGACGATTTCGGTGCGATGGCGACGGCGCGGCGGTTTATCGATGCCGCAAGAGGCTGACGGCGGCGATTGTCTGTCGCATAATCGCGCCACGGAAGTGAGGGGACCCCCACGATGAGCGCACACGGACCGATGCCGCGGTCGGCCTGGCTGTATCCCGTTCTGGCGGTGCTGCTGTTTGCTGTGGTCACGGCCACCGGCTACGGCTTCGCGCCGTCGGCCGGGGGCTGGGTGTTTGCGGCGGTGCTGCTGGTCATTCTGTTCGGCACCGTGTTCGCGGCCGTCCATCATGCCGAGATGATCGCCGAGCGGATCGGCGAGCCGTTCGGCACATTGCTGCTGACGCTCGCGGTGACGATCATCGAGGTGGCGCTGATCTCGACCATCATGCTGGGCGACACGCCGGCGCCGACCTTGGCGCGCGACACCGTGTTTGCGGTGGTGATGATCGTCTGCAACGGCCTGGTCGGGCTCTGCATCTTCATCGGCGGCATCCGCTACCGCGAGCAGGATTTCCAGATCACCGGCGCCAACCTTTACCTCAGCGTGCTGTTCGTGCTCGCGACCATCACGCTCGACATGCCGAATTTCACGCTCACGGCACCGGGCCCGATCTATTCCACGGCCCAGCTTGCCGTGATCAGCGTCGTGACCCTGCTGCTCTATGCGGTGTTCCTCTACACCCAGACCATCCGCCACCGCGATTATTTCGTCAGCGGCGCCAACGAGGCGGCGGCGCATGGCGAGGTGATGTCGGACCGCATGACGGCGATCAGCGTTGCGCTGCTGCTGATCTCGTTGCTGGCGGTGGTGTTGCTGGCGAAGAAATTCTCGCTGGTGGTCGATGTCGTCACCGTCAAGATCGGCGCGCCGCCGGCCTTTGCCGGCCTGGTGGTGGCGGCCCTGATCCTGTTGCCGGAGAGCGTCGCCGCGGTGTCGGCAGCGCGCAAGAACGACCTGCAGAAGAGCATCAACCTCGCGCTCGGCTCCTCGATCGCCACCATCGGGCTCACGGTTCCGGCGGTGGCGGTTGCCGCCTCTGTGCTCGACAAGCAGCTGGTGCTCGGGCTCAGCAACCAGCATATGCTGATCCTGCTGCTGACCTTCATGGTCAGCATGCTCACCTTCGGAACCGGCCGCACCAACATCCTGTTCGGGCTGGTTCACATGGTGGTGTTCGCGGTGTTCGTGTTCATGGTTTTCGTGCCGTAGAGCACGATCCGCTCAAACGAGAAACCTGGAGAGAATGACGATGCTCAGCGCCAAATCGGATGTGCAGGTGGATACTGCGGAGGTCCGCGTGACCGAATGGCGCCTCGCGCCGGGCAGCGCCACCGGCCACCACACCCATGAGATGGACTATGTCATCGTTCCGATCACGGCTGGCGAGATGACGATCGTGGCGCCGAACGGCGAGCGCTCGAAGGCGCAGCTCGGAGCCGGCAAATCCTATTTCCGCAAGGCCGGGGTCCAGCACGACGTGCTCAACGAGACGGCCAGCGAGATCGTGTTCCTCGAGGTCGAACTCAAGCCCTGACGCGGCGCAAGAACCCTGCAGGACCCCTGCAAGCAACCCTGCACCCGCCGAATGGCAGGTCCGAGCCGGCGCGGCTGTGGAAATTCATAAGCCGTTAACGGCTGCGCGATGATCTAGCAGGCGGATGCGGCCTGCGCAGGGGGCGCCTCCGGCTGAAACCAAAGCGACACCAAAGGTGACGTCGGAACGGGGGTTTGCCACCGATCCGACGCAGTTGATCCCTGAATGTGCCTCAAAGTTCCAGCATGTAATACCGGGGTGGGGAGTGGCAGGTCATGCTGAGTTACCTGAAGAAATTCGTGATGGACATCTTACCCTCGGTGGCAGCGACCATCATCGGGGCGTACATCGTTAATCATTACATCGTGGCCAAGCCGGAGGCGCCGGCAGCCGCAGCCGTGACCGCCGCAGTGGATCCCAAGGCAGATCCGAAAGCCACCGCCAAGCCCGCCACCGTCGTTAGCAGCCTCCCCGAAGCCGGTGTGAAGGCCAAAGGCATGTCCGAGCGCACGCTGATCGAGCGGTCGGCGTCCGAGAAGGCCACCGTCACCGAGAAGCCTGCCGAGAAATCGGCCGAGCCCAAATCCACCGACGCAAAGCCTGACGCACCGGCCGATACCGCCAGCATCCCCGCCGACACCCGCCATCATCCGGCGGCGCCGAAGGCCGTCGCGAAGGTCACGCCCGCCGCGCCGCAGCCGGCCGCTCCCGCGACGTCAGCCGCACCGGTCGAGGCTGCCGTGACGCCCGAGGAAAGCCGCGACGCCAACGACCTCGCGCGCGCCGCCATCGAGCGGCTGCGCAAGGAGCGTCCGCAGGAGGCAGCGCGGTCCCAAGACGCCACGCGCACCGACCTTGCCCGCCTGCCTGAGGCGCAGCGTCCGGCAGCCACCTCGGCGATCCGGCCGTTGCCGCCGCCGATCATGGTGTCGAACCCGTCCAACGATAATGCGGATCAATCCGCGCAGCAGCGTCCGCCCTACGCCGCCAATGCCCAGGACTCGAATCGGTTGACGCCGCCGGCCGACATTCCGGTCCCGGTGGTGCAGGCCCCTCTCGACCTGCGCGCCGAGGCGATCATGCCGGCGCAGAAGAACGAGCGCACGTCGGTGACCGACGACATGTTCTCCGGCATGAAGTCGATGTTCCACGCCGTCCTGCCGAAGTAGCCGCAGCGCCGCTCGATCGTTCCTGACGGGTTGTCTTCACGCCAAGCGCTAGCCGCCGGTGCGCGCCAGCCCGCTGCGCGCATTGCCGTCGCCTGGCCGTAGCGCGAGCGCGCGATTGTAGGATGCCGCCGCCTTGGCCTTGTCGCCAAGCTTTTCATAGGCCTGGCCGCGCGTGCTCCACGCCGCAACATTGCCGGGATCGGCCTGCACGGCCTCGTCGAGATCGCTGGCGGCCTGCCTGGCCTTGTCGAGCGCGAGGTAGCTGGTCGCGCGGCCGACCAGGGGCTCGGCCTTCTGCGGCGACAGCCCGCTGGCCGCCGTGAAATCGTCGATCGCCTGCTGATGCTGTCCGCGGCCCTGATAGATCAGGGCGCGGCCGTAGAGCGCCTGGATATTGTAAGGGTCGGCCGCCAGTGCCTGTTCGAACTCCGCCATCGCCTCGTCGAGCTTGCCGGAGCGCGCCAGCATTTGAGCGCGCGCGGTGTGATCCTTGGCGCTGTTGACGTCTTGCGGGGTGATGGTGTCGGCGGCGGGCTTGTCGGCGGCGGCAGCCGGCTTCGGCTTGTCGTCCGAGGAGCCCCATGATCCGAGGTCGAACGAGCAGCCCCCGAGCGGCAGGCCGAGAGCCACGGCAATGATGACGAGATGCGGCGCGCAACGGCGCTGCGCAGGTCCTGGAAAGGGCGGGCGGGATACCGGATCAGCCGTCATGCAAAATGCTCTTGCCGGTCGTTTTGCATGGGTACCCCGGAACGCGGCGTGCTTCAAAACGACAACGCGGGCCCGTGGCCCGCGCTGTTAGACTTCCATATCGGCAAAACGGTTCAGCGAGGGCCGCGACCAGCGCCTGCACCGCCCGGACGGCCGCCGCGGTCGCCACCGGGGCCAGCGCCGAACACCGGCTTCGGCTTCATCGGCAGCAGGCCTTCGCGCTGCAGCTTCTTGCGCGCCAGCTTGCGTGCGCGGCGCACGGCTTCGGCCTTTTCGCGGGCCTTCTTCTCGGAGGGCTTTTCGTAGTGACCGCGGAGCTTCATCTCGCGGAAAATGCCCTCGCGCTGCATCTTCTTCTTCAGCGCCTTCAGGGCTTGGTCGACATTGTTATCGCGGACGAGAACCTGCACGCGGCATCCTCTTTTGAATTGATCGGTTCGGAATTCTGGCGAGGTGAAGGGGCGGCAAAAGGCCTGCCTCTTAACCCTAGGCGCGCGCATGTATCAGACAAACGCGCAGATGTCCACCGGTCGAGTGACTTTCGGGCCTAGTAAAGCCACGAAATAGGGCGAAAATGCCATTGTGCGGCCCTGATTTGGGTGGTTTGGCGTCCAGATGAGGGCCGCTCCCGGCGTTTTGGATAACCCGGACATTGGAAATAGGGGAGATGCGAGATGGAGATGAAAAAATACGCTGCCGAGGCCATCGGTACGTTCTGGCTCACATTCGCTGGTTGCGGCAGCGCAGTGATCGCGGCCGGCTTTCCGCAGGTCGGGATCGGCTTGGTCGGCGTGTCACTGGCCTTCGGGCTGAGCGTCGTGACCATGGCCTATGCGATCGGCCATATCTCGGGTTGCCACCTCAACCCGGCGGTGACGGTCGGGCTCGCCGCGGGCGGGCGTTTCCCGGGCGGCCAGGTGCTGCCCTACATCATCGCGCAGGTCGTGGGCGCCATCATCGCGGCCTGGCTGCTCTATGTGATCGCGAGCGGTGCGCCCGGCTTCGATGTCAGCAAGGGCTTCGCCTCCAACGGCTATGACGCGCACTCGCCCGGCCAGTACAGCATGGTGGTTTGCTTCATCACCGAGGTGGTGATGACCATGATGTTCCTGTTCATCATCATGGGATCGACCCATGGCAAGGCGCCTGCCGGCTTCGCGCCGCTCGCGATCGGCCTCGCGCTGGTGATGATCCATCTCGTCAGCATTCCCGTCACCAATACGTCGGTGAACCCGGCGCGCAGCACCGGGCCGGCGCTGTTCGTCGGCGGGTGGGCGTTGGGGCAGCTCTGGCTGTTCTGGGTCGCGCCCTTGATC
Organism: Bradyrhizobium sp. BR2003; assembly: GCF_009720285.1. NCBI lineage: Bacteria > Pseudomonadati > Pseudomonadota > Alphaproteobacteria > Hyphomicrobiales > Nitrobacteraceae > Bradyrhizobium > Bradyrhizobium sp. BR2003. Next base: position 172,510 of record NZ_SMYJ01000027.1, on the reverse strand, counting down.
GGCGGTGCGCTCGGCGGCGTGATCTACCGATGGCTCAGCGACGAGCCGGCCGGCATCGTCGCCGGCGCGAAGACGGCGTGATCGGCGAGAGCGTTTTCGAGCGAAGCGGACGCCGGTTCGCGTGAAGAAAACGCGTAAACAAAAATCCAGAGCATCGGTTCTGATTGAACCGGAACCGATGCTCTCTTGGATCGTGGCTGCCACGATCCCATTTCCATCGATGTTGTCGAAGGCGGCTTGCGGGCCGCGTGTGAATCATGGCTTGCGAGCAGGCGTCACTTCGGTGACGTGCCCCATCTTGCGGCCGGGGCGCGGCGTGCCCTTGCCGTACAGATGCACTGTGGCGCCGGGAACGGTGAGCCACTGTTCGTAGCTCAGGATGTCGTCGCCGATCAGGTTGGTCATGACGACATCGCCGTGGCGCACCGGCTTGCCCAGCGGCCAGCCGGCAATCGCGCGGATGTGCTGCTCGAACTGTGAGATCGAGGCGCCGTCGAGCGTCCAGTGGCCGGAATTGTGCACGCGCGGCGCGATCTCATTGACCAGCACCGTCGCCTTGCTGCCGTTGCCAGGCACCACGAACATCTCCACCGCGAGCACGCCGACATAGTCGAGCGCCGAGGCGATCTTTTCGGCGACCGCGCGCGCCTGCGCGGCAAGCTCGTCGGGGATTGCGGCCGGTGCGCGGGAAATTTTCAGAATGTGGTCGCGATGCTCGTTCTCGGTGACGTCGAAGCATTCGACTTCGCCGGACGCGGAGCGGGCCGCAATCACCGAGATCTCGCGCTCGAACGGTACGAAGGCCTCGAGGATCGCCGACTTGGTGCCGAGGTCCTCCCAGACCTGCTCGAGGTCGTCGCCGGCGCGGATGATGGCCTGGCCCTTGCCGTCATAGCCGAAGCGGCGGGTCTTGATCACCGCGGGCAGGCCGATGCGCTCGATCGCCGCGCGCAGCGTGCCGACCGAGGAGACGTCGGCGTAGTCGGCGGTGCCGATGCCGAGCTTGCTGACGAAATCCTTCTCGATCAGCCGGTCCTGCGTGGTCTCCAGGATCTTGTAGGCCGGCAGCACGGGGCGACGCGCGGCGAGCACCATCGCGGTCGCGGCCGGGACATTCTCGAATTCATAGGTGACGACGTCGACGTCGTTGGCGAACAGTTCGAGCGCCTCGACGTCGGCATATTCCGCGCAGGTCGCGTTCTGCACCACGTCGAACGCCGGGGAGTCCGGATCCGGCGAAAACACCTGGCAGCGGAGCCCGAGGCGCGCCGCGGCCATCGCCAGCATCCGGCCCAATTGTCCGCCGCCGAGGATTCCAATGGTGTCGCCCGGCTTCAGCTTCACTCCGTTCGAAGCCGTCACGCCGCGCCCTCCGGATGCTCGCCGATCGCGTCGGTCTGCTGCTTGCGCCAGGCCGCAAGGCGGCCCGACAGAGCCGGATCGTTGAGCGCGAGCACGCTCGCCGCGAGCAACGCGGCATTGATCGCGCCGGCCTTGCCGATTGCCAGCGTCCCGACCGGGACGCCCGCCGGCATCTGCACGATCGAATAGAGCGAATCGACGCCCGACAGCGTCTTCGACTCGACGGGAACCCCGAACACCGGAAGTTCCGTCAGCGCGGCGGTCATGCCCGGCAAATGGGCGGCGCCGCCGGCACCGGCAATGATCACCTTGTGGCCGGCAGCCTTGGCGCCCTTGGCAAAGGCATAGAGCCGATCCGGGGTGCGGTGGGCCGAAACGATGCGCGTTTCGCAGGCCACACCGAGCGCAGCCAGCGTCTCGGCCGCATGACGCATGGTTTCCCAGTCGGACTGACTTCCCATGATGATGGCGATCGGAGCGGTCATCTCTTCAATTCTGTACAGGAATCCAAAAGCATAGGCCGATTATAGGGACGGCCCGGGCGTCATCCAAGGCGTGGCAAGGGAGTTAGAATGGACTATCCTGTCTTGGTGAATCCCGGCAAGCCTTCATAAGCAGGCCTCAACAAGGATGCGCATGAAGAAGAAGACGACGGCGGCCGCCTCTGGGGCCGCGAAACGACCCAAAGGCGCGCCCGCCGCGCGCAAATCCGGGCCGGGCAAGACTGGGGCCAAGCGGGCTGGAACCAAACGGGCCGGAACCGAAGCTTCCACGCGAGGCGCGGTCGCATCCGGAGACAAATCGACGATCCGCAGCTTGCGGGCGCAGCTGGCGCGCGCACAGGCCCGGATCGAGGAGCTGCAGGCCTCCGCCGAGACCGACTTCCTGCTCGACATCCTGAACCGGCGCGGATTTGAGCGCGAGCTCGCCCGTTCGCTCTCCTTCATCAAGCGCTATCAGGCCTCCGGCGCGCTGATCGTGCTCGACGTCGATCGCCTCAAGCCGATCAACGATGCCTTCGGCCACGCGGCCGGCGACGAAGTGCTGAAGGCGATCGTTGCCGCGATATCGGATCAGGTGCGCGCTTCCGATGTGATCGGCCGTCTCGGCGGCGACGAGTTCGCCGTGCTGCTGTGGAATCTCAGCGAGATCGATGCCCGCGCCAAGGCGGCTGCGCTGGAAGAGGCGATCGATCGGTTGACCTTCATGTTCCGCGACAGCCAGGTCACCGCAGGTGCCTCCGCGGGCGTTGCGATCCTCACCGCGCATTCGGATATCGATCGCGTTCTCGATGAGGCCGACCGTGCGATGTATGTGCGCAAGGCGCAGCGGCGCCACGAATCCTAGAGGATCCGGGCCGATCAAAGCGCACTCAGATCCTCCGGCACATTGCCGTAGGCCCGCAACAGCTTGGCATCGCCGAATTCGCCGATCGCGGGATCGCCGGTGCGGCTGAACGCGACGGCGCCGATGCTGCCGGGCATCCGCGACATGGTCTCCGCGCGGCGCAGCGCGACCGCCGAGCTCTGGCATTCCTCGGCATTGCCGGCGACCGGCGTGCCGTCATCGTCCTGCATGAAGGGCAGTGCCACGTAATAGGTTACATCGGCCATTGCTGTGCTCCCTGAAGATCAGGCCAAGGATCAGGCCAAGGATCGGGCCAAGGATCGGGCCAAGGATCAGGCGGCGTCGCTCGCCGCCCGGGTCTGCGCCGGCACGCAGCCGGCGGTGATCGCGGCCTGCAATTCCTCAAGCTCGGCTTCCAGGTATTCGTTGGCCATGATCAGCGCCTTGATCGTGCTGCGCAGGTTGCCGTCGCACATCGCGATCGCCTGATCGCAGGCCTTCTCGTAGCGGCTGTTGTCGGGCAGGGAAGGCGGTGCGGACATGGCGAAACTCCCTCTGATGGCTGGTGGCTGGGTCGGTATGTTCTCTTTTTGTTCCGACAGAGTCAAGCGGCGGGAAATCGCCTCGCGTCCGTTGCCGCGAACGTGAAGCCGGTGAGGTGCTGTGGATGACGGGGAAAACCGCCGCCCGGCCTGAACCGGAAGCGCCGAACCGCGAAGGCCCGCGCCGCGACGCGCGTCAGGCGATGATGTCGGGCGTGATCTGGTCTTCGATGAAGGCGATGCGATCGCGCAGTTGCAGCTTCCGCTTCTTCAAGCGTTGCAACATCAAGAGATCCGGCGCCGGCGACTGGTGCAGCGCGTCGATCGCGGCATCGAGGTCGCGGTGCTCTTGCTGCAGACGCGCGAGCTCGGCGATTAGTTCGCGCTCATCCTGATCGTTCATGGTTGTATATTAACTGATAAGCACGATGAGGTTGTTGCGGCGGAAGTCGCCGCTCGCCGGAATATCCTCCTTGCGCGCGCGCCGCGCAAGCCGGACCGGTTCCATTGTCACGATTGGTTACAGATAAACCGAAATGAGTGCGTGCGGCATTTCGCGTTTCCCATCGACAGCGCCGTCCACTTGTGTACACTCGGCGGTCCGGATCGAACCTGAGGTTTAACGCACCGAGGAGTGTTCGCAATGGCAATACAGGCCCATCTCATTGAGCTGGAGCGTAAACACAAAATACTCGAGAACGAACTGCACGAAGCGCTCGTTCACCCCTCCGTAGACGACCTGCATATTTGCGAGCTGAAGCGCCGCAAGTTGATGGTCAAGGATCAAATCGAGCGGTTGAGACTGTCCGCCGACGACACGGTCCACTAGACCGCCCCCCTGCAAATTAGCAAATAGCCTGGCCTTTCACCGAGGGATGAACGCCCGAGTGCGCGCGCATCCCCCGGCAGGCCATACTGTATTTGCTCAGAGTTCCGCCAACTCGCCGACATGGTCGGCGACCGCGAGCGACGACGTCAGTCCGGGCGATTCAATCCCGAACAGGTTGATCAGGCCGGCGACGCCGTGATCGGCGGGCCCCTGGATCAGGAAGTCCTGCGTCGCCACTGCCGGCGGCACGATCTTGGGGCGGATTCCCGAGTAGCTCGGCATCAGCGCGCCGTCCGGCAGGGCCGGCCAGTATTTCCGGATCGCCGGATAGAACCGCTCGGCCCGATCAGGGTCGACGGCGTAATCGATGTGATCGATCCATTGGACGTCGGGTCCGAACCTCGCCTGTCCGGCCAAGTCGAGCGTCAGGTGCACGCCGAGCCCGCCGGGTTCCGGCACCGGGTAGATCAGGTGCGAGAACGGCGCCCTGGCGCTGCAGCTGAAATAATTGCCCTTGGCCAAATAGGCCGTTGGAATCAATTCGATCGGCATGCCCGCGACGTTGCGCGCGACCGCCGTCGCGCCGAGCCCGGCGGCATTGACCAGGAGATCGCAGGCCAGCGTCATCGGCGCCGCGCCGCCGGCCTCGATCTCGAACCCGTCGGCGGTGGCCCTGGCGTGGAGCAGCGGCGTATGGAAGGCGAACGCCGCCCCGGCCTCCTCGGCGTCACCGCGCAGCGCGAGCATGTAGGCATGGCTGTCGATGATCCCGGTCGAGGGCGACAGCAGCGCTGCGTCGCAATTCAGCGCCGGCTCCAGGGCGCGCGCCGCCTCGCCGGACAACAGCTGCATGTCGTCGACGCCATTGGCCTTTGCATGCGCGCGGATCGACTGCAGCTTCTCGGTATCCGCCGCCGTTGTGGCCACGATCAGCTTGCCGCAATTCTTGTGCGGGACGCCGTGCTCGGCGCAGTAGCGGTAAAGCGCCCGCTTGCCGCTGACGCACATCCGCGCCATCAGGCTGCCGGCGCGGTAGTAGATGCCGGCGTGGATCACCTCGCTGTTTCGCGACGAGGTCACCGTGCCGATCCCCTCGGCCTCCTCGATCACAATCACTTCGCGGCCGGCCTGTGCCAGCCGCCGCGCCACCGCGAGGCCGATCACCCCCGCACCGACGATCACGCAATCAACCCTGTCCATCTCGTCCTTCAGGTCCGAAAATTTCCGCCCGGCCGCGCCCTGGCCGCTGCCGCCAGCATCGTTCAGCCGATCCGGTCGCTTTGGGCAAGTGCTTATTAGGCAAGTGTTTGGGCCATCTCAAATAGTTGGGAGCCATGCCCTGTTAGTGGAGCATTAATCATGTCAGGGCAATTGCCATAAATTAAGTCAGCATTTTCCGGTTGCATCAGTACGCGTTTACCCGATCCAAACCGCCGGAGCCGGACACTCGCCCCGGAAATCCGCGGGTGATCGATGGCTGGCAGGAAGGTGCAGGCGGGCGGGAAGAATTCGATTCCGGCAAGGGCCGTGCTCTGCCTGATCGCCGCCGTCGCGCCGTGCGCTGCAGCCCGGGCCGGCACCGGTGCGTTCGCGCCGTCGAGCTATCTCGGCAGCCTCGATCCCGGCGTGGTCTGGGAGCTCCTGATCGGCAGTGTGGTGGTGGCGTCGTTTTTCGGCGCGGTCGGGCTGTGGATCCTCTCGGCGTTGCGCAAGGCCAAGCGCGCGCAATTGCGGCGCAACGCCTTCGTCTCGTCGGCACTCAACCATTTGAACCAAGGCGTGGTGATGACCGATGCGCAGGAGCGCATCGTGTTCTGCAACGACCGCTATCTCGACATCTACGGCCTGTCGCGCGCCGACATCCGGCGCAACATGACCGGCACCGAGCTGCTCGAGCTGCGCCGCGACCGCGGCGTGCTCGACCTCAGCGCCGAGGATTTCTTCGCCAGGGCCGCGGCGCCCGAGGGATTAGTCACCGAGCTGCCCGGCGGCAGGTCGGTGCTGGTGAAGTATTTTCCACTGCCGAACGGCGGCTCGGTCGCGACCCATCTCGATTGCACCGACCAGCGCAAGCTGTCGCGCAAGCTCGCCTCCACCACGCAATTCCTGGAATCGGTGCTCGACAATGTTCCGGTCTGCGTCGCGGCCAAGAACATCGAGGACGGCCGCTACATCTTCGCCAACCGCGCCTTCGAGCGCTTCTCGCGCTTCTCGCGCGATCACATCGTGGGCAAGCGCGCCGACGAGATCTTCCGCCCCGAGACCGCCGCGAGCATCGACACCGCCGACCGCGCGGCGCTGAACGCGGCGGAAGGCTATCATCGCAGCGAATTTGTCGTTGAACGCGGTTCGGACAAGCGGATCCTCGCCTCCAACCGCGTGATCGCCCGCAACGAGGCCGGCGAGCCGGAATTCCTGATCGCGCTGTTCGAGGACGTCACCGACCGCCGCTCGCTGTCGCGCGAGCTCGAGAACAACAAGAAATTCCTCGAGCTCGTGGTCGACAACATCCCGGTCTCGCTGATCGTGCAACGGGTCAGCGACGGCCGCTACCTCCTGGCCAACCGCAGTGCCGAGACGATCCTCAATCGCCGCCGCGAGGACGCCGCCGGCCTGACCGCATCCGATATCTTCAATGCGCGTGAAGCCAAGCTGATCATCGCCCGCGACGAGGCCGCGATCAGGAAGCGCAGCATGATCGCCGAGGAGCATCCGATCTCGACCAAGGACGGCCTGCGGCTGTTCCTGACCCGCCGCATGACCGTGCTCGACGATGTCGGCGAGCCGCAATATCTGATCAAGACCCATGAGGACGTCACCGACCGGCGCCAGACCGAGTCGCGCATGGCGCACATGGCCTATCATGACGGCCTGACAGATCTGCCGAACCGCGCCGCCTTCCTGCAGGCGCTGACCCAGATGATCGAGGCCTGCGACGGCACCGACGAGGAGTTCGCGGTGCTCTGCGTCGATCTCGACGGGCTGAAGGAGATCAACGACGTCTATGGCCACGCGATGGGCGACAAGGTGCTGATCGAGGTCGCACAGCGCTTGCAGACCGTGGCGCGCGGCGGCGTGGTGGCGCGGCTGTCCGGCGACGAATTCGGCCTCATCATCGACGGCAAGCAGCCGGTCGCCGGCATCGCACTGGCCGAGCAGGCCGCCGAGGCGCTCGGGCAGGATTTCCTGATCGACGGCAAGTCGGTGCGGACCGGCCTCACCACCGGCATCGCGGTGTTTCCGGACAACGGATCCGACGCGGCGTCGCTGCTGGCCAATTCCGGCGCGGCGCTGTTTCGCGCCAAGGCGAAGTCGCGCGGCACCATCTCGATCTTCGAACCGGAGATGGATCAGCAGATCCGTGATCGCCGCGTGCTGCACCAGGAGCTGTCGGTCGCGATCAAGAATGGCGAGTTGTCGCTCTACTACCAGCCGCAGGCCGCCGCGGGCGGCAGCGTGGCGGCCAGCCGGATCATCGGCTTCGAGGCGCTGGCGCGCTGGCACCATCCGGTGCGCGGCTTCGTGCCGCCCGGCGACTTCATTCCGCTCGCGGAAGAAAGCGGCCTGATCGTCGAGATGGGCGAATGGATTCTGCGCGAAGCCTGCCGCGAGGCGGCTTCCTGGGCGATCCCGCTGCAGGTCGCGGTGAACCTGTCGCCGGCGCAATTCACCCATGGTGACCTCGTCGGTCTCGTGCATTCGATCCTGCTCGAGACCGGGCTCATGCCTGACCGACTCGAGCTCGAAATCACCGAGGGCGTGCTGATCGAGGATTTCGACCGCGGCCTGTCGCTGCTGCGGCGGCTGAAGGCGCTCGGCGTCCGCATCTCGATGGATGATTTCGGCAGCGGCTATTCCTCGCTGAGCTACCTGCAGGCGTTTCCGTTCGACAAGATCAAGATCGACCGCGCTTTCGTCATCAATCTGGGCCGCAACCCGCAATCGGCCGCGATCGTACGCGCGGTGATCGATCTCGGCCACGGCCTTGAAATGTCGATCGTCGCCGAAGGCGTCGAGACCGAGGCGCAGCTCGGCTTCCTCGCCGAAGAAGGCTGCGACGCGGTGCAGGGCTATCTGATCGGCCGGCCGGCCCCGATCGGTCAATTTGCCGCGCTGGTCGGCGGCGACCATCTTGCCGAAACCGTGCGCAGAGCCGGGTAATTTGGCCTGAATGGTCGGGCCGGCCCGGCCGGCTGTACTTGCCATCCGTTGCACGTCCGGCTACATCTCGACCCACCACATCATTTCAGCCGAGAAAGGAGGGCCGCGTCGTGGCGAGATACACCGATCCCCACCTCAAGCGTGGCCCCGTCAACGCCCTGCAGATGCGTTTGCAGGGCTGACCGGAAACTCGCGCAACATCTCTTCCTGGTCTGCCCTTCGTGGCCGTGCGGCGTCGAACGCTTGAGCGTTCGTGCCCGCATATCAATCCCTCGCCGCGCTTCGACACGCACATCCGATGGCTGGATGCCCAAGGGCATGCTGGCATGCCCGGGGATGTCGCGATGGCCGGCAAGACCAGAGAATGATCGTGACCCTCATCAATGTCCGCAATCTCGGCGTGACGCTGAACGCGCCGCTGTTTTCCGAACTGAATTTTGTCGTCAATGCCGGCGACCGCATCGCCCTGGTGGCCGCCAACGGCCGCGGCAAGTCCACGCTGCTGCGCTGTATCGCGGGCCGAATGGAGCCCAACGCGGGCGACATCACCCGCGCGCGCGGGCTGACCGTCGGCCATGTCGAGCAGAATGCGCCACTGAGGCTGCTGGATACGCCGTTCCATATCGCTGTGCTCGAGGCGCTTCCCGGCGAGCAGCGCGCCAGCGAGGGCTGGCGGGTCGACGTCGCCCTGCAATCGCTCGAGGTGCCGGAGGAGCTGTGGACGAGACCGCTGAAGCAGCTGAGCGGCGGCTGGCTGCGGCTTGCGGTGCTCGCCCGCGTGCTGGTGACCGAGCCCGATGTGCTGCTGCTCGACGAGCCGACCAACCATCTCGATCTCGCCAAGATCGGCCGGCTTGAGGCCTGGCTGAACGCGCTGCCGCGCGAGATGCCGGTGGTGATCGCAAGCCACGATCGCGCCTTTCTCGATGCAACGACCAACCGGACGCTGTTCCTGCGCCCGGAGCGGTCGCAGCTGTTCTCGCTGCCCTATACCGCGGCGCGCGCGGCGCTCGACGAATTCGATGCCTCGGACGAGCGGCGCTATCGGCGCGACATGAAGGCCGTGCGGCAGCTCCGGCAGCAGGCCGCGAAGCTCAACAACCTCGGCATCAATTCCGGCAGCGACCTCCTGCTGTCGAAGACCAGGCAATTGAAGCGGCGCGCCGAGAGGCTGGAGGAGACGGCGAAGCCCGCGCATCTGGAACGCTCGGCCGGAGCGATCCGGCTCGCCAACCGCGACACCCATGCCAAGGTTCTGGTCAGGCTGAACAACGCCGGGATCGCCACGCCCGACGGCAGGCTGTTGTTCAGGACCGGGCAGCAGTTCATCTGCAAGGGCGACCGGATTGCGCTGCTCGGGCCGAATGGCGCCGGCAAGACGCGCTTCGTCGCGGCCCTGCGGCTGGCGATCGAGGATGCCGGAACGGCACCGGCCGAGATCCGGGCCACTGAGTCATTGGTGCTTGGCTATTGCGACCAGGCACTGGCCGATCTCGCCGATAGCGACACGCCGATGCGCATGCTGACGCGGCGCTTCGAGGTCGGCGATCAGCGGGCGCGCGGCCTGCTCGCCGGTGCCGGGCTCTCGATCGAGATGCAGGCCCGACCGATCGGGCGGCTGTCGGGCGGGCAGAAGGCCCGTCTCGGCATGCTAGTGCTGCGGCTCACCCAGCCGAACTTCTATCTGCTCGACGAGCCGACCAACCACCTCGACATCGAGGGCCAGGAGGCGCTGGAGGACGAATTGATGGAACAGCAGGCCAGCTGCCTCCTGGTGTCGCACGACCGCCAGTTCGTGCGGACCGTGGCCAACCGGTTCTGGGTGATCGAACGCAAGACGCTGATCGAGGTCGATGGACCCGAAGGCTTCTTCGCCGCGGCCGGTGCGGACTAGCACGTGATGGAGTCCGATAGGATAGCGTCGCGAAAACGGTGTGCCTCGCTTGCGGGGCCCGCCGCAGGAGGAGCGCTGCCAAAATATCGAAAACAACCCCATGCAAAGGAGCCGGTGGCGGCCGGCGTTCGAGCAGGCGACTTGACACGTCGGGCAACTCAGGGCCATTATTCCAATATTCCGAAATCCTGCAAACGTACGCTCGCCCCGCAAGCGGGAGAGGTGGGATGGGCCGTGAGACCGCTTCCCCCCAGGCATCATGTGGTTCGGCGCCACGCCCTGACGCAATTTGGGTGCGACCACGTATTCCGTTCGCATTGAAATGCGATAGGCGTTGCGCATGGCGGACTATGACGTCGCGATCATCGGCGGTGGCCTGAACGGCACCAGCATGGCCCGTGACGCCGCCGGCCGCGGCCTGCGCGTGATCCTGCTGGAGCAGGGTGATCTCGGTTCCGGCGCATCGCAGGCTTCGCCGCGGCTGGTCCATGGCGATCTGGCCGGGCTGGAACGGCGGGAGTTCTTCCGCGTCCGCAGGGCGCTGAGGGAACGCGACGTGTTGCTGCGCATCGCGCCGCATCTGGTGCGGCCGGTGCGCTTCGTGATCCCGTCGCATGCCGAGGAGCGGCCGCCGTGGCAGTTGCGGTCGTTGCTGCTGCTCTACGAGCGGCTGGCTTCGCGCAGCGGTCTGCCGCGCTCGGCGACGCTCGATGTCACCCACCATCCGGTCGGCAATGCGCTGAAGCGGCCGTTCGGAACCGCGTTCGAATATTCCGACTGCGTCGTCGACGATTCCCGGCTCGTCGTGCTCACCGCCGTCGACGCCGCGGCGCGCGGCGCCGATATCCGCACCGGCGCGCGCGTGACCCGGGCCGAGCGCAGTGAAACCTGGCGGCTCATCGTGATCGACCGAGGCTATCGGCGGGTGCTCACGGCGCGGGCGCTGGTCAACGCGACCGGTGCGTGGACCGCCTCGGTCGCCGACACCGTGCTGCGCGTGCCCGCGCCTCAGCTTGCGACCGTGCAGATCAGCCAGATCGTGGTGCGCCGCCTGTTCGACTGCGACAACGTCTATGTGTTTCAGAACCCTGACGGCCGGCTGATCTTCGCCAGTCCCTACGAGCGCGATTTCACCCTGATCGGCAGCGTCAGTCATCCCTTCAAGGGCGATCCGGCGGTTGTTGCGATGGATGTGCGCGAGGTGGCCTATCTCTGCGACGCGGCCAATCGCTACTTTCGCGAGCAGATCGCTCCAGTCGACGTGTTGCGGACCGTCTCCGGCGCCAATTCCGTCGTCGCGCCCGCGCGCCGGCACATGAGCGATGGCGCAGCGCTGCTCGATGTCGGGCGCGGCAAGGCGCCGCTGCTCACGATCTTCGGCGGCGACGTCACCACCGCGCGGCGCCGCGCCGAGCGGGCGGTGTCGGAGTTCATGCGGTTCTATCCGATGACGCCGCGCTGGACCGCAACGGCGTCGCTGCCGGGCGGTGAATTCGCCTGGCAGCGCTTCGAAACCGAGGTCGAGATCGCCCGCGACCGCTGGCGCTTCCTCGGCGAGGCGCAGGCGCGGCGGCTGGTGGCCGCCTATGGGCTGAACGTCAGGGATGTTCTGGGCGACGCCAGGGAAACGGCCGATCTCGGCCCGGCATTCGGTCCCGACCTGACCGGCGCCGAGGTGCGCTACCTCATGCGCAGGGAATGGGCGCGCTTTCCGGACGATATCTTGTGGCGCCGCTCCAAGCTCGGGCTGACCATGCCGCAAGCGGATTGCGAGGCGCTCGCGACGTTCATGGCGAAGGCGGATTGAGACTCTCAAACCTCCCCTTGCAAAGGGGAAGTCGCTTTTGCGCAAGAGCAAAGGGGTGGGGATCTTCGCTCCACAACGACCGGTGTCGCTTGTGGCCGCCCCCCATCCCGACCTTCCCCCTTTCAGGGGGAAGGAGAGTAGCTCCAGCAGCGGCTATTGCCGGGCAGCCTCTTGTGACCAGGCGAGGTCCCGCCGGGACGGACGGCGATGCAGCCGCTCCGAGATCAGGCTCGTTGCCTGCCGGCCCTGACCGGCGCGCAGGCAGGCGACGATGAAGGTATCTTCCCATAATTCGCGCTGCGCGTGGCTGCCGCCGATCCGCACCAGCTCGGGCATCAGCGGCGCAAGGATGCGCACGGCGTCGTGGTGGTCGCCGGCGGCGAAGGCCGCGATCCCACGTCCCAGCCCGATCGCGGCAGGGCCGGGCGCCAACCGTCCGTCGGCGTCGCGCGCGGCCATCTCGGCCAGCCGCGCCTCCAGTGCGCCATTGTCGGTCGTGGCCGCGACCAGCGCGTGGTGCACGTCGGCGAAATGCACGCCGGCCTTCGGAAAGTAGCCGTCGCCATAAGCGGCGACCTCCTTCCAGTACTGTTCCAGGCCGGTCTTGCCGGCGACCGACAGCCGCCACAGCAGCGAGGCCGTGTCTGTAAAGATATTGAGCGGCGGATAGGGCCGGCCCGCCGGCTTGATGTGCTGCTCGTAGATGTCGAGCGCGCCGTCGGCGTCGCCTTCCTCGATCGCGATCAAGGCGAGGTGCCAGGCGAGATGGCCCTGCAGGAAGCTGGTGCGATCGTTTGCCGGCAGCCACGCGGAGAGGAAGCTGCGGCCTTCCGCCCCGTCGCCCTGCTCGAACAGCGCATGCGCCACGGCGTGCGCGGCGCCGGCATTCTCCGGCTTCAGCGCGTAGCCGCGCTCGGTGATGGCACGGCCCGAGATGACGTCGCCGGCCTCGGTCTTCGACCAGCCGAGATAGGTGAGGAACCACCAATCGTCGCCATAGTCGCCGATATAGCGTTCGGAGATCGCGAGCCGCGCGGCGTCATGGTCGGCCCGGCCGGAGAAGGCGTAGAGGCCGAAGGCGCCGAGCAGCAGCGACAGCACTTGCGCATCGCGCGGATATTCGCCGAGATGCTGTTCGGCCGATGTCATCGCCTTCCTGGGCTGCCCCTCGATCGCCGACGCCATGATCTCGATGTGCTGGCGCTCGCGCGGGCTTGTGGCCGTGGCCAGCTGCCGTGCATCGGCCGCCTTGGCGCGGGCCTTGGCGCCTTCCATGTTGAGCTGGTGCACGCGGGCGCGGCCGATATGGGCCAGCGCGAAAGCGGGGTCCTCGGCGATCGCCGCCTCGAACGCCGCATCGGCGCCGTGCAGCGCCGCCAGCATGCGATCGACGCCGTCGACATAGTAGGCGGCAGCGCGGTCCGAGGTGGTGGTCAGCGGCAGGCCGTAGCGGTCGTGAATCATCGGTTGCCCTCCCGGATTTGGCTGCGAAGTCTAGAGCATTCTCGGTTCTGATTGAATCAGAACCGAAGCTCTGGCTTTTTGTTTTGACGCGTTTTCTACCGCAGATAAGTCTACGCAATCTGCGTAAACTTGATTGCTACGTGAACCGGTTTCCACTTCGCTCGAAAATGCTTTAGCAGAGGCGCGGACGCCGACAATATTGCGGGAGATGTCCGTGAGGCGGTTGAGCCGGTGGCGATCCACCGCTAGCTTGCCGCCAGAATCGGACCTTACGGGGAATCGGGGCTGACGGACGTGACATCGGGCGAAGCGAGTGCGGAGGCGGCAAGGCGGTTGCCTGAACCGGCCGTCTCGGACATGCCGCTGCTGCGGATCGAGGGTGTCGCCAAGTCGTTCGGCAATTTTCGCGCGGTCGACAAGCTCTCGCTCGATATCCGCGCCGGCGAATTCTTCGCGCTGCTCGGCCCGAGCGGCTGCGGCAAGACCACGCTGCTGCGCATGCTCGCGGGCTTCGAGACGCCGGACGCGGGCCGCATCCTGCTCGGCGGCAGCGACATCGCCCAGGTGCTGCCGCACGAGCGGCCCGTCAACATGATGTTCCAGAACTACGCGCTGTTTCCGCATCTGTCGGTGCGCGACAACATCGCCTTCGGCCTGAAGCGCGCCGGCATGGCGCGCGGCGACATCGCGACCCGCGTGGCCGAGATGGTGGCCCTCGTCAAGCTCGAGGGGATGGAGAAGCGCAAGCCCGACCAGCTCTCCGGCGGACAGCGGCAGCGCGTCGCGCTGGCGCGCTCGCTGGCGCGGCGCCCGCAGGTGCTGCTGCTCGACGAGCCGCTCGCGGCGCTCGACAAGAAGCTGCGCGAGAGCACGCAAGGAGAGCTGATGGAGCTGCAGCGCCGGCTCGGCATGACCTTCATCATCGTGACCCACGATCAGGAGGAGGCGATGACGATGGCCGGCCGGATCGGCGTGATGGATGCCGGACGTCTGGTCCAGGTCGCCACCCCGCGCAATCTCTACGAGGCGCCGGCCTCGCGCTGGATCGCCGAGTTCGTCGGCGACATCAATCTGTTCAACGGCGAGGTTACGGCCCGCGAGAATGGGCGCCTGACGGTCGCGACCGCTGATGCGGGCAGGCTGGCGGTCAGCGAGCTGTGGCCACCGGTGACCAGGCAGGTCGCCGTCGCGATCCGCCCCGAGAAGGTGAAGCTGTCGCGCCGCGCGCCGGCAACGGACGGGGGCGCGTCGCAAACGATCAACTGGCTGGAGGGCGTCGTCACCGACGTCAACTATCTCGGCGGTGTGACCAGCTACCGGGTGAAGCTGGAGACCGGCGCGGTGCTGCGCGCGTCGATGGCCAACACCGCGCGGCTCGATGTCGATGCCTATCTCGCCGGCCAGCGGGTGGTGGCTTGGTTCACCGCCGACGATTGCCTGGTGCTCGAGCAATGAGTGCGCGCCGCATCTTCGCCCGGCCGGCGCGGCTCGCCGCGATCGCGCCCTATCTGTGGATGGTGCTGTTCTTCCTGGTGCCGTTCGGCTTCGTGCTGAAGATCAGCCTGTCGCAAACCGCGATCGCGCAGCCGCCCTATACGCCGGTGTTCGATTTCAGCGAGGGCCGCGCCGCGCTCGCGGCCTTGGCGCAACTGTCGTTCGACAATTTCCGACTGCTGTTGCAGGACAATCTCTACATCCTGTCCTATCTGCGCAGCCTCGTCGTCGCCGTGACCTCGACCTTGATCCTGCTCTTGATCGGCTATCCCATCGCCTATGGCATGGCGCGGTTGCCGCAGCGCTGGCAGGGCGTCGCGATGATGCTGGTCATCGTGCCGTTCTGGACCTCGTTCCTGATCCGCATCTATGCCTGGATCAACATCCTGCAGCATGACGGCCTGCTCAACCAGATCCTGCTGGCGCTGCACATCGTGTCCGCGCCGGTGGTCTGGCTGTCGACCGACAGCGCGATGTATCTCGGCATCGTGTATTCCTATCTGCCGTTCATGATCCTGCCGCTCTATGCGACGCTCTCCAGGATGGACGCGTCGCTGCTGGAGGCCGCGGGCGATCTCGGCGCCTCGCCGCTGCAGGCGTTCTGGCTGGTGACGTTCCCGCTGTCGCTGCCCGGCGTCGGCGCCGGCGCGCTGCTCTGCTTCATTCCGATCGTCGGCGAGTTCGTGATCCCCGACCTGCTCGCGGGCTCCAATTCGCTGATGATCGGGCAGACGCTGTGGCTCGAGTTCTTCACCAACAAGGACTGGCCGGTCGCATCGGCCGCCGCGGTCGCCTTGTTGCTGCTGCTGGTGCCGCCACTCGTACTCTACGACCGCCTGCAGCGGCGGCAGCTGGAGGCGGGCCGCTGATGGCGCGCACCGCGACCCGCCTCACCCGCTTCAACATGACGTCGCTGGCGCTCGGGCTGGCGTTCCTCTATCTGCCGATCGTCATCCTCGTGATCTACTCGTTCAACGCCTCGCGGCTGGTGACGGTGTGGGGCGGCTGGTCGCTGCGCTGGTACCGCGAGTTCTTTGGCGACCGCGCCATGCTGGAGGCGGCGTGGATGAGCCTGTCGGTCGCCGCGGTGTCGGCGACGCTGGCGACACTGCTGGGCACGCTGGCGGCGATCGGGCTGGCGCGCGGCGAGCGGTTCCGGGGGCGCGCGCTGTTCTCGGGCATGCTGTATTCGCCGCTGGTGATGCCGGAGGTGATATCCGGCCTGTCGCTGCTGCTGCTGTTCGTCGCGCTCAACGCCGAGCGCGGGTTCTGGACGGTGACGATCGCCCACACCACGCTGACGATGTGCTTCGTCACGGTCGTGGTGCAGTCGCGCCTCTCCACGCTCGACCGCAGCCTGGAGGAGGCCGCGATGGACCTCGGCTGCGATCCGGTGCGCGCGTTCCTCCTGGTGACGCTGCCGCTGATCGTGCCGGCGATCGTGGCGGGGTGGATGCTGGCCTTCACGCTGTCGCTCGACGACGTCGTGATCGCGAGCTTCACCACCGGTCCGGGCTCGGCGACGCTACCGATCCGGATCTATTCCGAGGTCCGGCTCGGCGTGAAGCCGGAGATCAACGCGATCTGCACGCTGGTGATCGCGCTGATCGCCGTGATCATCGTGGTCGCCTCGTTCGCCTCGAAACTGTCGAGCGCGCGCGGCGAGAGCGCCGCGCCGCTGTAGACTCTCGTTTCGACGCTCTTTCCTTGCTCGAAACATCCCTGTGCAAGGGAGCCACTGGCGGAAGGGCTCCCTCCCCCCGCAAGGGGGGAGGGAGCTTGGGCAGTGTGCCCACCTCACGTCAGTTGCTGGCGCAATGAGGAGAGAGAACTTGCGGGCACCGCGAACGTGATGGGAGCGTCTACTTCGCTAGAAAACGCTCTGGCGCATCAAGACTTCACCGCGCCTGCGGTCAGCCCGCCAACCATGTAGCGCTTGAAGGCGTAATAGACCGCGGCCGGCGGCAGCGCGTAGATGAAGCCGGTGGTCATCAACAGCTCCCACGGTGAGTCGTCGGCGGCGAGGAAGTTGCCGAGTGCGACCGGCAGCGTGATGTCGGTGTCCTTCGACAGCAGCAGGAACGCGTAGAGATATTCGTTCCACGCGAGCAGGATCGCATAGGTGCCGACCGCGACCAGCGAGGGCATCATCAGCGGCACATAGACCAGGCGGAACAGCTGAAGCGTGGTGGCGCCGTCCATCGTCGCGGCCTCGTCGAGCTCGACCGGCAGCTTGTCGGAGGCCTGCTTCAGGACCCAGATCGCGTAGGGCGCGGCGATCGTCACCATCGCGAGAATCAGCGACCAGTGATTGTTGAGCAGGCCGTAATTGCCCATGGTGCGGTACATCGGCACGGCGAGGAACGCGGCCGGGATGAAGTAGGTGAACAGCGCCATGTTCATGACGGCGCGGCCGCCCGGCACGCGCAGCCGCGAGATCGAGAACGCGGCGGCGGTGGCCACGAACAGCGTCAGCGCGCCGACCGCGAGCGCGATCACGGTCGAATTCCAGAACTGGATCCAGAAGTCGCGCAGGAAGTAGTGCTGCTGGTTGAACACGATCTCGAAATTGTGCAGCGTCGGATGCGCCGGCCACAGCTTGCCGGAGAACGCGTCCTCCTTCGGCGAGATCGCGAACACGAACATGTGGTAGATCGGGATCATGGTCCAGATGAAGACCGGGATGCCGATCAGGAGCAGCTTGGCTTCGGTGCCGACTTCGCGGAGGGTGGGCAGCTTCATCGCGACAACCGTTTCATCATGAAATAGACCAGCGGCAGCACGAACGGCATCGCGCAGACGATCGAGGCCATCGCCAGCGAGAGCTGGTCGAGGCGCAGATAGCGGATGCCGAGAGTCGACAGCACGTGGGTGAGGTCGGCGGGGCCGCCGCCGGTGAGCAAATAGACGCTGTTGAAGTCGCCGAGCGTCCAGATCATCGAGAGCAGCGTGCAGGTGACGTAGAGCGTCTGCATCGACGGCCAGGTGATGTAGCGGAATTTCTGCCACCAATTGGCGCCGTCGACGTCGGAGGCCTCGTACAGATCGTGCGAGATGGCGAGCCGTCCGGTCAGCAGGATCAGCGTCCAGAACGGCAGCGACTTCCAGATGTGCACGCCGATCGCCATCGCCAATGCGACCGACGGATCGTTCAGCCAGTTCGGGCCGTCGTCGCCGGTGAACTTGAAGATCAGCTGGTTGACCACGCCCCATTCCGGGTTGAGCATGAAGCGCACCGACAGGATGGTCGGGATCGAGGGCACCGCCCAGGGCAGGATGAAGATGACCGACAGCCACCTGATCCAGGGCCGCTGCTGGGCGAAGAAGCCGGACAGGAACAGCGCGATCAGCATCTTGATGTTGATGCCGATGACCAGGAAGATCAGCGTGTTGACCGCCGCGCGCGCGAAGATCGGGTCATGATAGAGCGCGACATAGCTCGCCGGATGGCGCGCCAGCCACAGGCCGTAGCCGACCGGATAGACCACGAAGGCGAGGAAGACGAGCAGATAGGGCGCGAGCAGCACAATGCCCCAGACCTGCGGCGGCGACAGCCGCGCCGACAACGGCGGCGAGGGGACATCGGATGCGGAGAGTGTGATCGCCATTCGGTTACTCTTTGAGCAAGCTACCGCCTGCGCCTACGCTGTCGTCCCTGCGAAAGCAGGGACCCATAACCACCGGCCTTCGTTGTTGCACGAAAGCCGGTGACCAGCACCTTTCAAATGACCGCCGCGGCGTATGGGTCCCTGCTTTCGCAGGGACGACGGATACATATGGCCGCGGCGGCCGGTCTCGCAACGTCTACCCCGCCACCTGCTTGATGCGGGCGATCAGTTCGTCGACGGCCTTGTCGACCGGCACCTTCTCGCTGACCACGCGGTTCATGGCCTTGGCCCAGACGTTCTCGTTGTTCAGGATGGTGAACTTCCAGTTCTTGGTAAAGTCGAACGGCGCGGTACCGCCGGTGAACTGATTGTAGACCGCCTTGCGATGCCGGTCAGCCTGCCAGAACGGGCTCGCCTGGCTTGCCTTGGTCACCGGGAACCAGCGGCCGAGCGCGCCCTCGACATAGGGCCGCAAATTGTCTTCCTGCATCAGGAAGGCAATGAACTGCTTGCCTTCCGCCTTGTTCTTGGCGTTGGCGAAGATCAACCCGGTCTTGACGTCGGAGCGGTATCGGATCGTCGATCCGTCCGGCGCCTTCGGGAAGGACGCGGTGATGATGTCCTGCTCATAGGCCTGCTTGCCGGCAGCGCGCTGCGCGTCGGTCAGCGCCGGGTTGGTGGAATCCTCGAACCACTTCGCCGCGATCGAGATCGTGAAGTTGTGGGTCATCACGATCGTCTTGTTGTGGAAGGCAACGTTGTTGTCCGGATCCTTCCAGGTCGTGGAGGAGGGCGGCGAGCAGCCCTTGATGTAGGTGTCGGTGTAGTCCTTCAGCGCGTGAATCAACCCCTCGCGCACCTTGGGATCGTCGACCAGAAGCTTGCCGTCGTCGTCGACCAGCTTGACGTGGTAGGCGTCCATGAAGGTGTAGAACGACTGGAACGAGTCGGTGGATTCCACGCCCATCGGCTGGCCGACGCCGTAGATGCGCTGGCCGGTCGCCTTGCGGATCGCCGGCTGCACCTTGTCGCACCAGAACGACCAGTAGTCCTCCCACTTGGTCGGGATGTCGGCGGCCTTGAAGCCCGCCTTCTCGAGCATGTCGCCCCAGATCTGGACGTGCATGCTCTGCTGCTTCAGCGGGAAGCCGTAATAGGCCTTCTTCTTGGCGACGTCATTGTAGAGCAGCGCCGTCTCCAGCGTGTTCGGCGCGAACGCATCCTTCATCGGCAGCAGGATGTCGGAGAGATCCTCGAGCTTGCCCTCATAGGCCCATTTGCCCTGCGCCTGCACGTCGTAGGAGTCGGAATAGGCGACGTCGGGCACGGTGCCGGAATCGAGCGCGGCGACCGTCTTCGGAATCATGTCCTGGATCGCGTATTGCGACAGTTCGACCTTGATGCCGGTCTTGGCTTCGAATTTCTTGATCGTCTCGAGCAGCGCGTCGTCTTCGGATTTGTAAAATCCCTTGCCCCACCAGACGGTGATCGTCTTGCCCTGGGCCAGAGCGGGTGCAGTTGCGGCGAACAGGCCGACCGCGGCGACCGCAATTGATAGCGCACCGATAACCTTGGATCTCACGTTGTTCTCCCTCATGAGGCCGGTTTTTAACCGGTTGGAGAAAACACTAGCGCATGCCCGTGACCCGATAAAGATGTCGCGCCGCCGACTTGCGTAGGGGTTTGCGGCGAGCGCGTGGATCGGTCCCGGTGCATCGATGCGCAAAGTGAATGGATTCGATCAGTTCGACTTCGCATTCTCGGCCGACGCCGCCGGTGCGCTGCCGGGCGCGCCTGCCGCGGCATCGGGCGCCGCCGCGGGCCGCGCGGCGCCGCCGGTGAAGCGCTCGATCACCGAGCGCACCGCGTCGCGGGTCTTGCGATCCTTCACCGCATCGAGCAGCGGGGCGGAGGCCGGCGAGCGGCGGATCAGGCTTTCCGGATCGGGGAAGATCAGCGGATCGTCCCACGGCCCCTGGATCACGAAGGGCAGATCGAAACCGTTGCCGCCGGCCGATGCCGAGGTCAGGCTGGCGACGCCCTTGAGATCGTATTCGCGCGACGGCACCGAGGCCGTGCCGGTCAGCGTGATCTTCGCCGTTGGGCTTTCGACATGAATGTCGTCGGCGGTCGCGACGCCGTCGGCGAATTTCACCGAGATGCTGAGATTGTCGTAGGGCGTCGAGCCGGAGCGGAAATTGCCGCCGCCGGACAGCGGCCGCTTCTCCAGCCGCTTCAACAACTGCTCGACATTGAAGCCCGCGATCGCGCCGTCGTGCCCGTTCAGCGTCGCGGTGCCGTCGAGCGACGAGGCGAGCCCGAACGGGCTCGAGCCCGAGGCCGTCAGCGAGACGTTGAGGTTGCCGCGGCCGGATAGCTTGTTGATGCCGAACAATTCGCTGGCGCAGGCCTGCAAATCGACATCGGTGAACTGGAATTGCGCTCTGACGTCGGCGACCGCATCCGAGCGCGCGATCGCGAACGAGCCCTTGGCGATGCCGCCATACATCTGCGCCTCACCGACGCTGAGCGCCAGCGCGCCGCCGCGCAGATTGGCGCCGAACGCGGTGCGGCCGAGCTTGGACGGGCCGACCGTCACCTTGGCCGCCGACAGGCGCATGTCGAGATCGGTCGACGACAGCGAGGAGAGGTCGAACAGCTGCCTGTTCCAGTCGCGCTGGCCGCTGGCCAGCAGGCGGAACGTCGAGATGTAGGGCGTGAAATCGAGATTGCCGGCGGCAAGCGTCGCCTGCAGCGTCTGCCGGCCGTTATTGGCGTAGGTCATCACGCCCTCGGCGACGTTGCCGTCGAGCTCGACATTGACATTGGTGAGTGCGACCGAGCCGCCGACCACATTGGCGCGGGCCTTCAGCGCGAAGCGGCCGAAGCCGCCACCGCCGCCGGGCGGGGCCTGTCCCATCCAGCGCAACGCGTTGCGCAGCGACGGGCTGTCCATGGTGGCGACGCCTTCCATCATCAGGCTGGTGCGGTTGGCAACGGTTCCGTCGAAAGCAACCTTCAGCGGCGCGCTGGCGAGCCGCGCCTTCAGGCCGGAGCGGTCGCCCGACAGCAGCGCGACGAAGTCGCTGGCGCTGATCGAGCCGTCGACGCGTTCGCCGCGCCAGTCGAACTGGCCGGTTGCGGCAAAGGAGCGCGAGATCGAGGGCCAGGCCAGCGACAGGTCGATATCGCCGAGCTGTTCGGAGATGTTGTTGGTGCCGTCCTGGTAGTTCAGCTCGCCGTCCTGGATCCGGATTTCGGAGAACGACACCTGGTTCTCGGCGCCGGGCGTCATCGCCTTGGCGATGGTCTCGACGAACGGCGTCCAATTGCTCTCGCCGGCGCCGTCGCGGACCACATGGATATGCGGGCGGAGCATCATGACATCGGCAATCTCGAACCGCCGCAGCAACAGCGGCAGCAGGCGCAGATTGGCGGTCAGCACGTCGACCTGCAGGGCGGGACCGATGGTATCGGCGCCCTTCAGCCCGACATTATGAAAGGAGACGTAGCTGCCCGGAAAAACCGAGACGTCGATCGGGCCGTTGACGACGAGCTCGAGCCCGGTCACGGCGCGAATCTGCGCCTCCACCGCGCGCTGCAACGCGTCCCGGTTGAGGAACCACGACGTTCCGACCAGCCCGACCAGCGCCAGGCCGAAAAGCGCCGCGATCGGCATCCCCAGGCGCTTAATTCCTTGGGCCATCGTCAATGACATATCCGGGTCGGGTTGAGTTTTGTCGAGTCGTCGTCGAACACAGCGGGCTCTCGCCGGAGGCCCCTGCCAACCCACGCAACTTGAAGGGTTTTCTTGTCGCTTTCAAGGCCATGTTGATTGCCGCAGGCCGCCGCCCGTCGCCGCACCCGGCCGTGATTGACGCACTGCGAAGATTTCGCCTAATAATCCGCTTTGCCACAGCCGTTCCGCGCCCTCCATCAGGTATTCGCTGCATGAACAAAGTTTATCCCGACGCCAAATCGGCACTCGATGGTCTCCTCAAGGACGGCATGATGATCATGTCGGGCGGCTTCGGCCTCTGCGGCATCGCCGAAACCCTGTCGGACGCGATCCGCGACTCCGGCGTCAAGGGCCTCACCGTCGTCTCCAACAATGCCGGCGTCGACGGCATTGGCC
The DNA here is from genome assembly GCF_009720285.1 of Bradyrhizobium sp. BR2003. Lineage (NCBI taxonomy): Bacteria > Pseudomonadati > Pseudomonadota > Alphaproteobacteria > Hyphomicrobiales > Nitrobacteraceae > Bradyrhizobium > Bradyrhizobium sp. BR2003. The sequence goes on along the minus strand of NZ_SMYJ01000027.1, from coordinate 149,867 downwards.
TCAGCCGGCTGCTGGAGACGCGCCAGATCAAGAAGATGATCTCGTCCTATGTCGGCGAGAACAAGCTGTTCGCCCAGCAATATCTCGCCGGCGAGCTCGAGCTCGAGTTCAACCCGCAGGGCACGCTGGCCGAGCGCATCCGCGCCGGCGGCGCCGGAATCCCGGCCTTCTACACCAAGACCGGCGTCGGCACGCTGATCGCCGAGGGCAAGGAAGTGAAGGAATTCGACGGCGAGAAGTACATCATGGAGCGCGGCCTGTTCGCCGACGTCGCCATCGTCCATGCCTGGAAGGGTGACACCGCCGGCAACCTCGTCTACCGCAAGACCGCGCGCAACTTTAACCCGATGATGGCCACCGCGGCGAAGGTCACCGTCGCCGAGGTCGAGCACCTGGTGCCGGCCGGCGAGATCGATCCGGACCACATCCACACCCCCGGCATCTTCGTCAAACGCATCATCGAGGTCGGGACCGGCAAGAAGCGGATCGAGTTCCGCAACACCCGTCCGCGGCCCGCCGCCTAAAACCCAATTCTTCAGGAGAGCCACATGGCCTGGACCCGTGAACAGATGGCCGCCCGCGCCGCCAAGGAGTTGCGCGACGGCTATTACGTCAATCTCGGCATCGGCATTCCGACGCTGGTCTCGAACTACATTCCCGACGGCATCGACGTCAGCCTGCAGAGCGAGAACGGCATGCTCGGCATGGGCCCGTTCCCCTATGAGGACGAAGTCGACGCCGACCTGATCAACGCCGGCAAGCAGACCGTGAGCGAGCTGCCCTCGACCAGCTATTTCTCCTCGGCCGATTCCTTCGGCATGGTGCGCGGCGGCCATATCGATCTGTCGATCCTCGGCGCCATGCAGGTGGCGCAGAACGGCGACCTCGCCAACTGGATGATCCCCGGCAAGATGGTGAAGGGCATGGGCGGCGCCATGGACCTCGTCGCCGGCGTCAAGCGTGTCGTGGTGGTGATGGAGCATTCCGCCAAGGACGGCCCGAAGCTGCTCAAGCAGTGCAACCTGCCGCTGACCGGCGAGCGCGTGGTCGACATGGTGGTCACCGACCTTGCGGTGTTCACCATCGACAAGCACGGCAAGGACGGCATGGCGCTGATCGAGCTTGCCGACGGCGTCACGCTCGACGAGGTCAAGGCCAAGACCGAGGCCGAATTCCGCGTCGCGCTGAAGAACACCTGAGATGATCGGCGCGGGACGATCCTCGATCCGTCCCGCACGATCCGACGACGCCGGCTTCATCGCCCGCACCGTCCTGGCCGCGCAGCGCGGCCCGTTGCCGCGCGGCTGGTTCGACATCGCGCTCGACCGGGGCGAGGCGGAATGCCTGGCGTTCATGACGCGGCTCGCCGTGGCGCGGGTGCGGTCATGGTATCACGTCGCCCATTTCCTGATCGCTGAAGTCGATGGCGCGCCGGCCGCCGCGCTGTGCGCGATGCCGGCATCCGGAACCGTCGTCGCGGCACGTGCGGCGATCGAGGAGGTCGCGGCGGAGACCGGCATGGATGCCGATGCCATCGTCGCGCGCGGCGGCTATGCCCGTAACTGCTGGGTGCAAGGCGGCGAGGGCGACTGGCTGATCGAGCACGTCGCCCGACAAGTGTCGCATCGCAGCGGCGGTCTGGTGCAGGACTTGATCCGCCGCGCACTCGCCGACGGCAAGGCGGCCGGTTACGCGCAGGCATCGATCTCGTTCCTGATCGGCAATGACGCCGCCGAACGCTGCTACGCCAAGGCCGGATTCGCCTACGCCGAAGAGAAACGCGACGCCGCCTTCGAGGCGATGACCGGCGCGCCGGCCTTTCGCAGATTTGTGCGGGTGATGTGAACAGGGCGCACGGCGAACGGCCCGCATATACATCTGTCGTCCCGGCGAAGCCCGGGACCCATACGCCGCGGCGGATGTTGCAGGCGGGACCCGTCGTTGCAATCGCGCGTAACGATCACCGTCGGTGGTTTTGGGACCCGGCCTTCGCCGGGACGACAGTGAGTGTGCGGCACGGTTTGTGAGTCATACGCCCGCATTCTCGCGACATGGTTTGTCCGAATTGACAGGTATTGCTGAATTGCCCGTCGGGCAGTCACACGGCGCGTCACATTCGGCGCCCCGACGCTGCCGGCTTGTCCGGTCGTCCATGCGATGGCAGAATTGCACCATATTGTGCAAAATCGGACACGGGCCATGCCACTCATCCGGATCTGGGTCTATGACGGCATCCTCGCTTCGGGCGTGGCGGGCATCGTCGACGTGTTCACCGCCGCCAATTCGGTGATGGCGCGGCGGCCGCGGCGTCACAGCGTCAAGCCGGCACAGCTGCGGTGGCGCGTCGAGTCCTTGAGTGGCCGGCCGGTCCAGACGGCGTCTGGCCAGGTCATCGGCGTCGATGGACCGATCGGCGCGCGGTCTTCGGCAGACGCCGTGGTGATCCCGGGACCGTTCGTCGGCGATATCGAGCGCTTCTTCGCGCGGCTCGATACCGTCGCGCCGCTGCTCGCGGCGCTGCGGCGGCAGCATGAGCGCGGCACCCTGCTTGCGTCCTATTGCACCGGCAGCTTCATCCTCGCCGAGGCCGGCCTGCTCGACGGCAGGGTTGCGACCACCCACTGGGCCAAGGGGCGGACATTCGCGATGCGATATCCGGCGGTGGATCTGCGCGTCGCCGAGATCCTCACCGAGCAGAACCGCATTGTCTGCTCGGGCGCGGTGACCACCTCGCTCAATCTCGCGCTTCGGCTGGTCGAGAAATTCGCCGGTGCCGACGTGGCCGCCGAGACCGGCAAGCTGATGCTGATCGACAGCAATCGCGTCTCGCAGGCGCCCTATGCCAGCCGCGCGCGCGACACGCAGCACTCCGATGCGCTGGTGGCGCGGGCGCAGAGCATGATGGAGAAGTCGCTGCAACAGGGCTTCAGTCTGGCCAGGCTGGCCCGCGATCTTGCGGTCAGCGAGCGCACCCTGAACCGCCGCTTCAAGCTGGCGGTCGGCGAGGCGCCCCTGCAATATCTGCAAGCGTTGCGTGTCGATGTGGCCAAGCGCCTGATCGAAACCACGCGGCTGAAGCTCGACGCGGTCAGCGCGCGCGTCGGCTACGACGATCTTTCGACCTTCCGTCGCCTGTTCAAGCGCGAAACCGGACTCTCGCCACGCGAATACCAGCGCCGGTTCGTGCGCAGGGCCGCCGCGAGCTGAGCACGCCGTGTCCGAATTTGCACTGATAATGGCGATACTGCCACTGCTGTCGGGAGCACGCCGCGCATAGACCTCGTGCTGTCAACAACAGGAGGTCTCTCAATGCCGATGATCGACGTGACAATTCCCGAAGGAGCCCTGAAGCCGGAAGCGGAGGCGCGGCTCATCAAGGAGCTCGGCGATATCCTGATCGGTCACGAGGGGTTCGATCCGGCGAACAAGGTTGCGCAAGGCGTCACCGTTGTCTTCCTGCATCGGCCGGCCGCCGTTTATGTCGCGGGCCAGCCATCGCCGTCGCCGCGTTACCGGATTGTCCCGACCGTGCCGGAAGGCCAGTACACCGAAGCGTCGCGCGCGGCGCTGGTGAAGGACGTCACCGATGCGGTGGTGCGCGCCGCCGGCGGTTCGTTCGAGGACGTGGCGCCGCAGGTCTGGGTGTTTCCGACCGAGATCCCCGACGGCCAGTGGGGCAGCCGTGGCGTCATTCGTCCGTTGCCGGACATCCAGGCCTTCATCGCCGGCGAGCACGAGCGCAAGGTCGGCGAGGCGCGTCTGGCGCGACGGCGGCGCGTCAAGGCGCTGGAGTTGCTTGCGGGCGCGCTCGACGCTGCCCGCAAGGGCGTCGACTGACGCGGGCAAAGCCATGACATCCGACACGCATTTCAGGCTCGCGGCGGTCCAGGCCGCAGCGGTGCCATTCGATCGCGACGCCTCGGTGGAGAAGGCCTGCCGCCTGATCGGCGAGGCCGGCGCCATGGGAGCGACGATCGCCGCCTTCGGCGAGACCTGGCTGCCCGGCTATCCCTTCTTCTGTCACGCGCCGACCGGGCCGAGCACGTTTCGCGCGATGGCCGAATATCTCGACAACGCGGTCGAGGTTCCCTCGCCCGCGACCGACCGGCTCTGTGCCGCCGCCGAGGCCGCCGGACTGGATGTCGTGATCGGCGTCGCCGAACGTGATGCCGTGACCAAGGGCACGGTCTACTGCACGCTGCTGTTCATCGGCCGCGAGGGACGGCTGCTCGGCCGCCATCGCAAGCTGAAGCCGACCTTCAACGAACGCTCGGTGTGGGCCGATGGCGACGCGGCGGGGCTGCGCGTGCATGAGCGGCCTTATGGCCGGATCAGCGGCCTCAATTGCTGGGAGCACAACACCATGCTGCCCGGCTACGCGCTGGCCGCACAGGGAACGCAGATCCACGTCGCGGCGTGGCCGGGGCGGGAGCCTGCGGTGGCGCCACCGTCGCCGACGCCGCTCTGGCCGCGGCAGTTGTTGCTGTCGCGCGCGTTCGCCTCGCAGGCGGGCTGCTACGTCATCGCCGTCGGCGGCATGCGCTCGCACGAAGCGACGCCGGAGCGCTACCGCGACCTCTCGACGATCGAGTACAGCGGTGACAGCGTCATCATCGATCCGCGCGGCGAGGTCATCGCAGGTCCGGCGCAGGGCGAGACCATCCTGGTCGCTGACGGATCGCGGGAGGCCGTGCTCGCCGCCAAGGCGCTGTGCGATATCGGCGGCCATTATTCGCGCCCCGACCTGCTGCGGCTGATCGTCGATCGCAATCCACAGGAGCGTGTCACCGACTGCGGCTTCGCCGGGCGTGTCACACCGGAGATGTGGGAGTGACGCGACCCGCACCATTGCCGGCGTGCCGACAATTTGGGCAGAACGCCCAGCTAATGCCGTTTGACGCGACAGCATCTCTGCCTAGTCTGACCGGAGACGGAGATGAAACATGCGAGCGATCCTTGATCACTGCACCGGCGGTCGCAGGCGCAGCTTGCCGGCCGGCACGGATTTCATCGAGGAGGGCGGCAAGACCGGGCACCTGTTCGTGCTGCTCGAGGGCAAGGTGGAAGTCGTCAAGGGGGACAGTCTGGTCGCCGTGATCGACGAGCCCGGCGCGGTGTTCGGCGAGATGAGTGTGCTGCTCGACCGGGCGCACAGCGCCAAGGTGCGCACGGCCTCCGATTGCGTCCTGTACGAGTTCGACGATGCGGCGTCGTTCCTGCGCCAGCAGCCGGCGGTGGCGCTGCTGATCGCGCAACTGCTGGCGCAACGGCTTCATGTCGCCACGACCTATCTCGCCGACCTGATGCACCAATATGCCGATCACGGCACCCATCTGGCGATGGTCGGTGAGGTGCTGCAGAGCATGATCAACCTGCCGCCGATGCAGGTCGCGCCAGGCTCGGATCGGCAATCCGATCCAAGGATATGAGCCAGTCCGGCGCATCGCGCACAGGCGCTGCCGGCCGCGACAGCGGCGCTTTGAGATCGATCATCTGCGCATCGCCGGCGGCGAGCCAGAATGCCTTGTCCTGCGCGAGATCGAGCACGATGTAGACCGGGGGCCGGCCGGGCTGCAGGCCGGTGTTGAACACCCAGGTCCCTCCGATCCGGTCGAACCACGAGCCGCTCTGGATGAACGGCGACTGATGCACATGGCCCGAGATCACCATCGCCGGATGGTGGCGCCCGATCCAGCCGAGCAGCTCGGCGTCGCCGAAGAAGCGCTTGCCGCCCCAACTGGTCGGCGAATCCGCCGGCGGGGCGTGATGGACCCAGACCCAACGCTTATGCGGCATCGCGGCTGCGGCGCGAAGCTGCTCGTCGATCCGCGCCTTGACCAGCGGGCCGTCCCACCACGGGCACACCGTGAACAGCGTGTCGCCGATGGTCAGGTTGTCGCCGTCGCAGGCGACGCCGAATTCCCTGATGCCCGCGACCCAGCGCGCGATCTTCTCGCCCTCCGGGTTGCGCTCATCGAGGTCGTGATTGCCCGAGCAGAAGATCACCCGCGTGAGATCGGCGAGCCGCGACAGGTATTTCGTGACGACGACGATCTGGGCGCGGAAATCGACCGCCGACCCGAGGTTGAGCGCATCGCCGGCGAAGATCACGAGATCGAATTGCGGTGCCGCCGCCAGCAGCCAGTCGAACTGCGGCAACGAGTAATGCAGGTCGGCGACGACAAGACAGCGCATCGGTGAAAATCCGAATGCCCGGAAAACGGGCGGGGCCGCACGGCAATGAATTCAAACAAGCCGAATCGCAGCAAGATCTATGCCGCGCTGCGCGGATCCGACGCGACAGATTTTCGCAGTGTCCGGCGAGTAGTTGGTCCTGCCGGCGCGGCGGTGGAGCGCGAATTTCGAAGCGAGTTGAATTTTGCGCGGTTGTGCGCCGCTCAGGCAAGTGAGGTTAGCACGCCTGTCAGGCTCCCTCTCCCCCTGCGGGAGAGGACGGGGAGAGGGGTGGCCCCGGGCGAGATTTTTGCGATGAGTGTCAGTCTCACAGTCTCGGCCGCGCCGTTCTGCAAATGGAGAGAGCACGTCGTGTGGTACCCCTCTCCCCAACCCTCCCCCGCGAGGGGGAAGGGAGCCCCTCCGCCGGTGCGTCCCTTACGCTTGAACGCGCATCCTTCAAGTCCCGCTTACGCCCTTGCTGCGGCGTGGACGAAAGTCACCTCGATCAGCGTGCCGGTGCGGCCGCCGGTCCTGATCTGGAATTTGGCGCGATTGGCTTCGACCAGCGCCTTGGTCAGCGACAGGCTGACGCCGCCGGAGCCGGCCTGATCCGATGGCGTCGGCGCGCGGAACGGCTCGAGCGCCGCGGCGACCTCGTTGTCGTTGAGGCTCTGCCCGGTGTCGCGCACGCGCAGCATCACCTCGCCGAAGTCCGACAGCGCGGTCGAGACGATCACCTGGCCGCCGGCGTTGGCGAGATGGATCGAGTTGCCGATCAGGTTCAGCGTGATCTGGCGCAGCGCGCGGGCGTCGGCGACGACAGGCGGCAGCGTGTGCGCGAGCGAGGTGCGGATGATGATGCGTTCGCGGTTGGCCTGCGGCTGCATCACCGCGACGCAGCTCTCCACCATCTCGTTGAGGTTCTGGCTGGCGAAGGCGAGATCGAGCTTGCCGGTCTCGATCCGCGAGAGGTCGAGCAAATCGTTGACGATCGCGATCACCCGCTCGCCGGAGGCGCGGATGTCCTTCATGTATTCGACATAGCGCTCGTTGCCGAGTGCACCGAAGCGCTCGCCGATCATGACCTCGGCGAAGCCGATGATGGCGTTGAGCGGCGTGCGCAGCTCGTGGCTGATCCGCGCCAGCATGTCGGACTTGGCGTTGGCGGCGCGTTCGGCGAGCCGCCGTGCCTCGCGCAATTCGCCCTCGCTCTTCCTGGTCTGCGACAGATCGCGGAACACCGCGAAGAAGTTCGGCCCGTCGGCGCGGGTGCGGCCCATCGTCACCGACAGCGGGATGATGCCGCCCTGGCGGACGCGGCCGAGCGTCTCGCGGCCATGGTCGAGCAGGCTGGCGACGCCGGCCGATTTCAGGCTCGAGAGATAGTCGAAGATGCCGTGCTGGCTTTCCGGCGCGAACAGGTCGGCGAGCTTGCGGGTGACGAACTCGTCGCCGTCATAGCCGAACAGCGCCTCGGCGCTGCGGTTGCAGGAATGGATGTTGCCCTCGGCATCGAACATGATGATGCCTTCGGCCGCGGTGTCGAGGATCGCGCCGAGTTCCTCGGCGTCGGCGTGGCCGGCCTGCGGCTCGGCCGGCGCACGCGGCGGCTCGGCGGCGGCCGCAGGCTCCGGCTCGGGTTCGGAGAGCGCGGCGGCGATCGCGGCATCCTCGTCCAGCGTGCGCGAGAAGATCAGCGCCAGCGCGGAATCGTCGTCCCAGGTGATGGTGTGCAGCCGCGCCTCGGCGGACACCGACTGCGCGCCGTGCTCGGTGCTCTGGTTCGCCGAGATCGTCACCGGCGTGCCGGTGCCCGACGTGCTGCTCGCCTGCGCGACGCCGGGCTCGACATAGAGCGCGTCGAGGCCGCCGGCGGCTTCCAGCGCGTGCAGGCTGTCATGGCCCATGCGTGCGAGGAAGGCGTGGTTGGCATAGAGCAGGCGGTCGAGGCGGTAGATCAGGACGCCGACCGGCAACAGATCGAGCAGCGCGCGGTCGCGCCGGGAGTCGGCGCGCGGCGCCGGCTCCGCCGCAGCGAGCCAGCTGGCCTTTGGCGTTTCCGCCGGCGGCTCCAGCTGCGCGACCGTCTCCTGCGGTGCCGCCGCTGCTTCCTGCGGCGGTTCGCTGGCGGGCTGCGCTTCGGCGACCGGCTCGGCCGGCACGCTGTCGTTCGTGGTCGCGGCGAGGCCGGCCTCGTTCTCGAGCCGCGCCGACAATTGGCGGGCGAGCTCGTTGAAGGCGTTGTTCTCGACCGGCGTCAGCGACGGCGGCCGGGTGTCGCCGGCGGGACGGAACGGCACCACATTCGGTGGCGGGTCGTGACGCACTTCGTGCGTTTCCTCGTGCGTTTCCACGGCGTGATCCGGATCGGCTCGGTGTGAAGTCTCTGCTGCTGTCGGCTCGGTCAATTCCTCGGGTGGTGCTATCGCGGTCGTGTCGGGCGGCGGCTCGGCGTGCGGCGGAGGATGGTCCGGCGGCGCGGCGGGCCCGGGCGGCGCATCGCTGCGTGGCGCCGGCGCGACATCGGCCGACAGCGACTTCGGCGCGACCCAGCCGCTGAAGAACTCATAGCGGCGCAATGCGGCGAGTCGCGCAAGCCCGTCGAGGTCGCGACACACACCAAAGCCGCGATAGCCGGCGAAATTCCGGGCACGATCGAACACCGGCAGCCCGGACAGTTCGACCGGGAGCCGGCCGCCGCCGTCGACCGGCCAGTGCAACGTGATGCCGCTCCAGGTGTCATGGCTGGCGAACGCCTGCATCACGCGGCCCTCGGGATCGAGGCCAAAACTCTCGGCGATATCGCTCCACAGCCGGCCGAAGCCCGCCGCGGTGTGCAGGCCGATCAGGCGGGTGAATTCATCGGAGCCGAGCGAGAAGCGCGCCTCGTGGTCCATCTGCCACATGAAACGCAGCGGATGCCGCCGCACCGGCAACGGCTCGTCGAGCCAGGATGGCAGTGGCACCGGCGCCAATGTCGCGGGCTCCGGTTCGGCGGCAGGCGCAGGCGTCTCAGCGACCGCATAAGGCGAGGGGGCGGGATCGGCCGGCGGCCCTGATGTTTCCGGCGCGTTTGCCGTCTCTTCTAGATCAGGCGCGGGCTCCGGCTCAGGCTGTTCGACCCGCGCCTCGGCGGGCACGTCGATCAGCGCTTCCGACAGCGGCTCCTCGACGGCGGGAGCTTCGTCGGGCGTGGTGTCGAGAAGCGCAGTCTCTGCGTGCGCCTGTTCTGCTGACGCGAAAGATGGAGCGACGTCTGCAGGCTCTTCGACCCGCGCTTCCATAGGTGCCTCGATCAGCGCTTCCGACAGCGGCTCCTCGACCGCGGCAGTTGCGTCGGGCGTGGTATCGAATGCCGCGGTCTCGATGGGCGCCGCTTCGACAGGCGCGGGAGATGAATCCGCAGAGTCGGGTTCAGTCGCGCTGATGATCGGCGCGGCCGCTTCTTCCGGCGTCGGATCGAGCGCATCGAACAGCGTGAAGGTGGCCGGCGCTTCGCTTGCCGACGCAGGGGCTTCGTGATGCGCGGCTTGTTGGTCGACGGCGACCGGTGCTGGCGGCAGTTCGGTTGCCGCGGCCTCTGGCGGCGTCACTGTTGGGGATACGGGGGCTTCGGACGCTGCCGGCGCGACCGGCCCAGGTACGACCGGCTCAGGCGCGATCGGCGCCGCCGGCCTTGCGGCGAGATGCGGCGCCGGCTTGATCAGCGCGACCAGCGCGCGATCGGCGCCGCGGCCGATCCGCTGCAGCACGACGCGGCCGATCGCAACGCCCGCCGCTGCGCGGCCCTGCGCCAGCGCCTCGCCGCGCGCGGCATCGAGACCGGCTTCGGTGAGGTCGTGCAGGCCGGGCAGCGCCCGCGCCGCCTCATTGGTTGCGACCAACAGCCCGTCGCTGGTGAAGGCGGCGGCCGGACGGGGCAAGCCCTGCAGCAGCCGCAGCAGGCGTTCCGCGAGCGGCATGCCGCGGCCGGTCGCGTTGAGCGCGGTCATCAGGATGCCGTGGCTGCCGTCCGGCAGGTCGATCCGGGCGCAGCCGCAGGTCGCGAGCATGCCGGGCGCCGCGCCGAAGCCGCGCAGCCGCTCCAGCCGGACTGCGCCATTGGCATTCAGGCTGTGGCCGAGCCGCGCGACCTGACGACGATGTGGATCGGCCGGACCGAAGCCGCGCTTTGCCAGTTCGGCGCCGTTTGCGGCACCGAATACCTGCGCGCCGACCGGATTGGCCCAGAGAATCCGCGCGCCGTCGGCCGCCCACAGCCATGCCGGCAGGGCGCCCGTCGCATGATCCGCCAGCCTGACATCGCCGAGCGCCTGGATCTGGAATTCCGCGTCACTCATCACGCAAGATTTGACCGCATGGGTTTGGCTTTCTTCCTTAAGCTCAGCCGAAGGCCCGGCAGCCGCAGGACGACAGCCTTAACAGAAGGTTAGTATCGCAACTGGGGGGCGGCAGGTCCATGTCCGCAACGAAACTGCCCCCGCCAAAGCCGGGATAACGTTAACCTGGCTGAACGATCCACAGCCGTTCGGCGTTGTGGGGCAGACAGAGGTTGCTGCGAGCCGCGCGATGCGGAACCAGGCGGCGCCGCGTCACACCTGCGATTGCAGTGCCACGCTATATTCTGCCGTCTATCTTGCCCTGGGCCCGCAGGGCCAAGCGGCGGGCCGATCAGCAAGCGAGGGAGAGCGACCATGAGCGATAACGGGCGTGACCATTTCGAGATCCCCAAGTTCGAGATTCCCAAGGATATGCGGTCGATGGCGGAGGCGAGCTTCGATCAGGCGCGCAAGGCGTTCGAGCAATTCGTGATCAATGCCAAGGACACCGCCGGCAAGATCGAGGAGCGCAACGCCACGATGCGCGCCGGCGCCAAGGACCTTTCCGCCAAGGCGCTGTCCTATGCCGAAAAGAACGTGCAGTCGTCGCTGGACTACGCCGAGGCGCTGCTCAAAGCCAAGGACCTCAGCGACGTCATGCGGCTGCACAGCGAATATGTGCAGGGCCAGATGCGCTCGCTCGCCGAGCAGGCCAGCGAAATGGGCCAGGCCGTCAGCCGCGCCGCGATGGACGCGGTCAAGCCGAAGAACTGATCGAGGCGCTTTGACCGCGGTCGACCCGGCGCGTTCAGCCTCGGTCGGCCGCGGTAACCTTATATTCCGCCATGTAAAAAATATGGCGTTGCACGCGATCTTACATTGCGTTGCACAAAATTGACATGATATGGGTGTTTATTAGGCGCGCCCGACGAAGGGCACTCCCGTGAATCAAGGCAGCGTGATCCATTTCAGCGCTCCCGGCCTGATGGGCTCCGGGACGTCCGCAATGGTCACATCTACTCACCCGTTGCGAAGGATTACACGTATGACCAACCCGTCCGATCCGTTCTCCGCCTCGATCATTCCGTTTGAAGTTCCCGAGCAGATGCGTGCGTTCGCCGAGAAGGGCGTTCTGCAGGCCCGCGACAGCTACGCCAAGTTCAAGGACGCTGCCGAGACCCACAACTCGACGGTCGAGGCCGTGTTCACCTCGGTGAGCAAGGGCGCCAGCGCGTATTCGGCCAAGCTGGTCGAATTCTTCAAGGCCAATACCACCTCCTCGCTCGACTTCGCCCAGGAGCTGTTCAGCGTGAAGTCGCCGACCGAAGCGGTCGAGCTCTGGACGTCGCACGCCCGCAAGCAGTTCGAGACCTACACCGCGCAGGCCAAGGAACTGGCCGAGCTCGGCCAGAAGGTCGCCAGCGAGGCCGCCGAACCGATCAAGGCGGGCGCCTCGAAGTTCTACAAGCCGGCCGCCTGATCGCTGCCGTTTTGAGACCAGCGAAAGGCCCGAGGCCGTAGCGGTCCGGGCCTTTTTGCTGACCAAGGGCGCGTCAAGCGGCCCGACATAACAGCGGAAATCGGCGCGTTACGGCCTTGCCAAAGCGCGGCGTTGCACCTAGTTTCCGCCCGAAATCGCCGCCCCGCTTGAGCGGGCCGCGCGTCAGGATGCAGTTGTAGCTCAGTTGGTTAGAGCGCCTGTCTGTGGAACAGGAGGTCGGTGGTTCGAGCCCACCCAACTGTACCATCCGCAAGATCACTCAGCGCGACATCGCAACATCAGACCATCGCAAGGTCGTTCGCCCTTATCGCCCGGCGTGTCATCGCGTCCGCTTGCACTTCTCTGCCCTGTCACCCAAACTGACCGACAAGACGCCTTAACGACGCCTGGTGACACCTTTGGGGGGATGCATGGGGACCGCCGGTTCAAGGAGTTTTTCGTTTGCGTTGATTTCAAGCATCGCCTTGGCGGCGCTGCTGCTGCCGGGCCGAAGCGAGGCCTACACGCCGGATCAGCAGCAGGCCTGTACGCCTGACGCGTTCAGGCTCTGCAGCCCCGAGATTCCCGACGTCGATCGCATCACGGCCTGCATGATCAGGAACAAGGCGCAGCTCTCGCCGGCCTGCCGCGTGTTCTTCCGCGCGGGTCCGGAGCCGCACGAGGCGAGCGAGCGCGTGGAGCGGCGGCCTGCGAAGCGGAAGGTCTCCAAATCGCACAAGGCGAAGAAGCCGGCCCACTGACCTCACTCGCATCGCGCGCAGGCGAGGAGTCACCAGCTTGACGCGTGTCGTCGCGCAATCGTGCGCTTCGCACGAAAATGCGCGCTAGATCGTCCGGCCGCGATTTCAAGCCTGTCATGCGCGACAGACTGACGCCTTGTGACGCTGTCACGCAGCATCATCTGTGGGACTTGTGTGGTTTGCCAAATCTGTTCCGCCGTGGAACGGATGGAATGAGTGGGACACGTGAGCGAATACTACAAGCAAGAGATCGATCGGCACTTCGCCTGGTTCGAAGCCAAGCTGCCGGAAAAGCCGGCGCGCTTCGTCGCGTGGCTGCGCAAGCCGTCGTCGCGCTATGTGCGGATTCCGCTCGCGATCCTCCTGATCATCGGCGGCATCTTCAGCTTCCTGCCGGTGCTTGGGCTCTGGATGCTGCCGCTCGGACTCCTTTTGTTCGCGCAGGACATTCCGTTTCTGCAGAAGCCCACCGCGCAATTGCTCGGCTGGATCGAGCGCAAATGGATCGAGCGCGAGCGCGCGAAAGCCGCCGGAAAACGCTAGGCACTGAGTCAAATCAAACGCTTAGCACTTCCATTTGCGGTTGCGTCATAAGTTCGGTGTGACTCAAAAAGCAAAACGCGCCGGTAATCTTGGCCACTTTGCGGATTGCAAGAAATTTTTTCTTTCGCGAATCAGCGTGCTGATTCATTTTCGCCTCCTGGGGTCAATCTGGAGGCCAACGTATGAACGTGATTGTTTTCGCTTCGCGTAAGGGGGGCTCGGGAAAAAGTACCCTGGCTGCTCACCTCGCCGCGCAAGTGCACAAGGCAACGAAGCCCTGTCTGCTGATCGACGCCGATCCGCAGGGCTCGCTGACTCTCTGGCACAAGCTGCGCGGCACCAACGAGCCGGCGATCAAGACGGCGGTGAACTCAGTCAGCGGGATCATTGCCCAGGCCAAGCGTGACGGCATCGAGTGGGTGTTCATCGACACGCCGCCGAACCTCTCGGCCGTGGTCGACGACTCCATCAAGAACGCCACGATGGTGATCATTCCGGCGCGGCCCGGCGTGTTCGACGTCAACGCCGTGCAGGAAACCATCCAGACCTGCCGCTCGATGCGCAAGCCCTATGCCGTCGTGATCAACGGCGCGCCCGCGCAGCGTGACGGCGCCGAAAGCCGCATCGTCGCGATCGCGCGCGAGGCGCTGGCGAAATTCCGCGCGCCGGTGTGGAGCGGCCAGATCACCAACCGCGCCGATCTTCTGATGGCGCTCGGCCAGGGTGAAGGCGCCCGCGAATATTATGCGGAAGGCCGCGCCGCCGCCGAGATCAATCGGCTATGGGCCGCGATCGAGCGCTCGATCAAGGCGATCCGCGGCACGGCGTCGGCGTCCGGTACGATGCACAAGCAAGCGGCGTAACAACGCCGCCTACGTTCGAAATGGAAAGAACGCGCGGCACTCGCGCGTTTTTTGCTGAAGCGACCAGGCAATCGCAGATTGCCTGGCTGACCCTCGCAATGACGCGATGGTTGGCTTCAAGCCACCATCAGCAGATAGAATGCGATCACCGGCACCAGGGTCAGGATCACCGACCAGATGCCGACAGCCCATAAAATATCCTCGGTCGTAAAGCCCGGCTCGGCACCCGGCCTCACGGCAACAAAGCCATTCCTCGAATTCACGACGCCCCCGCGTTGGTCTTGGCAATGCAGAGGCTGATACGCGAGCGGATTTAAGATCCCGGTCGGAATTTCGCGGGCATTTGCGCGCGGGTGCTACTTCGGATTAACCACGACATGGGCGGACCGCGTTCGGCTGGGTGCCGTTCTCCTCAGCGCATTGCTCCGTCCCGGTCGCGGATCGCGCCGAGATGCTCGTTGATCCGGAACACGATCAGGATGAACTCGGCGGCGATGCGCGAGAATACGATGCCGACGAAGACGCTGGCGATCGACGCGAGCAGCTGGATGAAGCCGACGAACGGGCTGATCGCCATCGCGGTGAGGCTCCACAGGATGCCGGAGATCCCGAACAGCACGATCACCGCGATCACCAGCCAGTAGAACGTCTTGATGATCGTGGGCGTGATGAAGCGGTCCCACTGAAACAGATCCTGGAAATCGAACATCATGGTTCTCCCGGCCAGCCGAAATATGATTCGCGTCGCTTTCATCCTACTGCGTCACCGCCGGCGCGATCACTTCGTCGCGGAAGCCTGCGCCGCAGGCGTCCATCGGGACGAGGCTTTTCGCCGGGCCAATGGTTTGGGACGACGCCAAAGCGCCTCCGCGACCAGAGGGATCGATACCGCAGAACCCCAATCGGTCTCGCCAAAGGCGAGCCCCGGACCGGGCGCCGGCGGTCCAGGGCGAGCTATGCGAGTGGGCCGGTTGTGATTGCTGCAAATAACGGCCACAATCGGGCTTCCCTCCGGCATATCCTCACCCAATGACCACGCTGACCTTCGAAGACTTCAAGCCCGGCCGCTTCGGCACGTTCGGCCCGCGCCATGTTTCACGCGAGGAAATCCTCGCCTTTGCCGCCGAATTCGACCCGCAGCCGATGCATCTCGACGAGGAGGCGGCGAAGAAATCCATGCTCCGCGGCCTGTCGGGCTCGGGCTGGCATCTCGGCTCGCTGATGATGCGGATGCTGTTCGATGGCTTCATCGGCCGCACCGCCTCGCTGGGCGCACCCGGGGTCAACGAGATGCGCTGGGTGGCGCCGCTGCGTCCGGGCGACGATTTGACGCTGGATGTCGATGTCGTCGAAGCGCGCGTCTCGAAGAGCCGTCCCGAGACGGGCATCGTCACCTTCAAGAGCACGATCCGCAACGCGCGCGGCGAGATGCTGTGCGAGATGGAGGCGCCGATCATGATCAGCCGCCGCGACGCTGCGAGCGCATAGGAGAGGTCATGCGCTTTTTTGAAGATATCGAGATCGGCGCACGGCGCGAGTTCGGCTCCTTCACCTTCACGCCTGAGGACATCAAGCGCTTTGCCGCACAGTTCGATCCGCAGCGCTTCCATCTCGACGAGGAGGAGGGGCGCAAGTCGCTGTTCGGCGGGCTCGCCGCATCGGGCTGGCATGTCGCCAGCGTCTGCATGAAGCTGCTCGTCGCCGACGGCAAGCGGCTCGCCGCGGAAGCCGCCGCGCGCGGCGAACAGGTCGCGGTCTGGGGGCCCTCGCCGGGCTTCCGCGAACTGCGTTGGATCCGCCCGGTGCTGGCGGGCGATACCATCAGCTTCACCAACCAGGTCGAGACCAAGCGCACGTCCGAGAAGCGGCCCGAATGGGGCATCCTCCAGGCCCGCAACATCGGCGTCAATCAGCGCAATGAGGTGGTGTTCTCGTTCCTCGCCACCGCTTTCGTGCCGCGGCGGAATCCCGGTTCCTGATGTTGCCCGCATGCCTCTGATGTTGCCCGGACGCCATGGTTAGCAGATGACTTCTGCCGCCGACGCAGTTGTGCGTTGCGTGGAACTCATTTTTTGCTAACGCATTCTGAACCTTTGTCCCTGCCTTATGGTTTGAGGGCACGGACATCTGGCAAGAATGACTGGGGATACCATGGCAGATCGCAGCGCGCTGAAACTCGTCGGCATTATCTTCGCGACGGTAACGGTTGTGGTGATGCTGGCCACCGGACTGGTCGTGAAGGGCTTCGCCGACGGCAATTATTCCTTCGAGACCACCGCGAGCATCGATCGCTGATTGACCGTCTGTAACTGCCGGCGCTCGAGGGAGCGCAGGTAGCGTGCATTTGCGCTTTTCAATGTGACCTGTCGGCAGGCTGCGTCACACATCTTCCAAGCTTCAGTCTAACGATTCCAGATCAGCACCATCACGATCGTCGCGGCTGCCATGTGCCGATGAACCGGATCATGATCGTGCCGATGCCCTGCTGCGGCTGGCGCAACGGAATCGGATCGGCGGCGTTATCCGGCCGGACGCTCTGCATGACTTCGTCTCCAAATGGATGCCGGGCAAGGCGCGGTCCGGACGCGAATTCCGGATTGGAGGCGGGCTCGGCATCCGAAGTTCAAATCGGCTTCTGCAAAAACTGACGTCGCGGAGTTTACACCGCGCTGAATAATGAATCGTTCTGCGCTGAATCGCGGCCGCAAAGCGAAGCCGCCGCCCCCTGTCCAGGAGGCGGCGGCTGCCAATCCTAAAAGGCGGATCCGGATCAGCTGTTGCGCAGGCCGTCGGCGGCGCGCTTCCACTGCGAGACGTTGTCGGCGATCATGCGCGTCGACTTCATCGCGGCCTGGCTGAGCTGGGCATAGCCGGAGATCTCGCGCTGGACGCGCTGGCCCTCGGCATGCAGCAGGTCACGCAGGCTCTCGAGTT
The DNA here is from genome assembly GCF_009720285.1 of Bradyrhizobium sp. BR2003. Classification (NCBI taxonomy): domain Bacteria; kingdom Pseudomonadati; phylum Pseudomonadota; class Alphaproteobacteria; order Hyphomicrobiales; family Nitrobacteraceae; genus Bradyrhizobium; species Bradyrhizobium sp. BR2003. The sequence continues at coordinate 132,790 of NZ_SMYJ01000027.1, read as the reverse complement.
CGCCGATCAGCTTCTCGATCTCGGCGAGCGAGGTGCCGGCGACGCGCTGGATCAGCGAGTTGACGTTGCTGACGGTGGCATCGGTGTTGGTGTCGGTCGGCGCGGTCTCCGGGCTCGCCACCGGCCGGCGCAGATAGGCGATATCGTTGCGCACGAAGTCGCGGATGCCGGCTTCGACTTCCGAGACCGCGGCAAGGTTGGTGTCGACCTCGGACGTCGTTTCGACTTCGGCTTCCTCGGTACGGTTGGTGGCGTTCATCGGCTTTCCCCTTGTTCGCAATAGCGAAGCGCGGCTTGTCCCCCGCACGACGAATTGATGAAGTTACGGACCTATCAGTGCCGCCGAATTTGACCGCATCTGGGCCAAGTTGCGGCAATGCCTGATCATTTAGCGCGATAGAGCTAACAGACCGTTCACCATGAGCGCTTGTAGCCGGCGCTGATGCTCTTGTTGGTCGTGCCCTGGGAGGTCTCGCCGACCGAGCCGGAGACGGTGACCCCGTCGAACAGCTTCTGCTCGGCGCCGATCCGGCGCAGCCATCTGTCGTCGGACGTCGACAGCGTCTGGCCTGCCGTGATGCTGGTGCCGGTGTCGTTAACGGACAGGCTCGCCGATTGATCGGTGTCGTAGCTGCGTGAGGGGTGGCTGATGATGCCGGGCACCGGGACCACGCCCTGCTGGATGAGGTTGTAGCCGTTCTGCAGCGTCAGCGAATATTGCTCCGACAGCGGCACCGACTTGCTCAAGGAGGTGCCGACCTTGCTCTGGTCGGCGGAGGGATCGACCCGCGCCTCGACCGAGGTCTTGTCCCAGATCGAGGCCACGCCGCCGGTCGAGATCGCAGCCCAGGCCGAGCCGCCGGATTGCGGCAGGCTGCCGCCATTGGCGAGCCGCTCCGACAATTGCTCCGACGTCGTCATCGTGCCTTGCCTCGCGACCGTCACGTCGGCGCCGATGCGGGTGTCGAGGAAAGGCGAGATCGACTGCTTGACCGATACCGCCGACGAGCCGTTGCCGTTGTTGTTGGTTGACCAGGATGGATCGTTGCCGGCGACGCTGGCGGGCCTCGCCGCACGCTTCGGCGCCAGCGTCGGCAGGCTGGTGGAATCGGTGTCGAGCTGGCTCCAGTCGAGCTTGCTCTCGTCGATGTCCTTCAGGATGTCGGCGTCATTGGCATTGGCCGCCGGCGGCTCCTGGTCGGCCGCAGCCTCGGCGTTATCGGCTGCGGTATCCTGGGCGGCGGGAGCGATCTGCCATGGCGGGGTTTGCGCGGCGGCCGACAGCGCCATCGCCAGGCCGAAGCCGGCCGCCAGCACCGGCAGCCTTGCCCACCCAAATCGTAATGTGAAAGTCATTCCCAGCCCGCAAATTCCAGAGCCGCAGCATGCGTTTGCCGAGGCGCAAAATTGTGGCATCGGCGCTCTGAAAGCAAGTGATCAACGCGTGATCGTCATGTCCGGGACAAACGCGCTGCGGGTTCGCGCGGCGCGTCCCGGAGCGCGGCCGTTCGGGGCTGGCAAAACAGGCCGCCGCTGCCGGGCCGCCTGAACGCGAAGACGCGCTTCGCGCTTTCAGGTCCCGGACATGACGAAGGCGTGAAATCGAAAAGCCGTCAGACCGCGATGCGCGGCAGATGGATCGGGTAGCCGACGGTCTGCTCGACCAGGTCGAAACTGTCGACCAGCACGCGGAAGCTGGTCAGCTTGCCGGCCTTGAACTGCGCGAAATGCGCGATCCGGAGCGAGATCGGCTTGTTGGAGTCGAGTGCCGTCAGCGAATAGCGCAGCATCGAGGCTGCGGAATCCACGCCGAGCATGATCTGTTCCCGGTCGAAGCGGTGAACCCTGAGGTTCTCGCCGATCTGCCTGATCACCTCGAGCACCGCGGCCTTGCCGCGGCGCGCGCCGAAGAAGGAAAACAGGTCGATCGGCCCGTAGATGGACCATTCGACCTCGTCGTCGAGCAAGGGCTCGATATCTGCAAGCTGGCGTTCGTTGATCGCGCGATGCAATGCGCGCGAAAAACGCCAGAGACTATGCTCTGTCATTTTGGCCTTGTCCTGAAACTGGATTTTCAAACGCAAACGACTGGCAGGGGTCAGCGCCGACGCCTTGCCAGGTTGCTGCACATCGCTATTGCGGGCTGAAATAGTGCGGAACGGCAAAAACGCAAATGACTTTTTTGCAATGCACAATTGCGCGGAATTTTACCGGAATGTGACCGCCGCCCTCTGGAATCCCGTTCCGACAGGATCGGAACGGGGTTCCAGATTCTGGTTCTGATGCGTTTTCTTGACGCGACGTCCACCACCCCGCATCACGTGCGGGGGGCAGGCTTCGCTCGAAAATCCTCCGGTCACCGCATTTCAGCGGTCGCGCTGCCGCACCGGTTGCCGCTCGATCACGATCTCGGCGTCGCGGATCGCCACCACCGCGAACAGCAGCGCGCCGCCGATGCCGCCGATCGCGGCGCCGAGCGGCATGAAGGTGAAAAACACCAGCGTTCCGCTGTCGATACCCGAGGTTCTGGCCAATCCGATCCAGCTAAGCCCGGCTCCGATGCCGAAGGCGGCGCCGCCAAGGGCGCCCAGCGCCAGGCCAAGCACAGCGAGCAATGCGACTTTCATGATGATTTCAGCCCCGACCGCAACAAGCCCAGTCATAGGTCAGCGCCGGGCCGGCGAGGTTCAACGGCGGCGTTGCGAATTTGCGTGAGCGATGTCGTCATGGCCGGTCAGCGCCGCCGCGACGTCGCGCTCCAGCACCTGCTGGACGAGGTCGAAGGTGTCGATGATCTCGCGGATCTCGGTGATCTTGCCGTCGCGCAGGGTGTAGAACACCGCGACGTCGAACTGCACCACGCGGGCGTTGTTGCGCTTGCGGAAGAACACGCGCAGCTGCGCGGCGACCCGGTCGCCCTGGGTCACCACGATCGGCGCCTCGTAGCGCATGTCGGAATAGCGCTCGTGGATCGTGGTCCACATCTGGCGCAGCGCCGCCTTGCCGCGGTGCTGGCCCATATGCGGAAGAATGTCGATCGGGGCGTTGGCGAGAAACGCGACGTCGTCGCTGCAGCGATCGAGCGCGCCCTCGATGCCGCCGGCATAGTAGACGTCGAGGAAGTTCAAGACGCGCTGCCGGTTCAAATCCTCGCCCATGATCGACTCCGCCGGTCCGACTCGCTCTGGCCCGGCATTGTGAGCCGGAGCATTCCGCAATCAAACAACATATGTTTGACGCGCGAGACGCGATTAGGTTCGGCAACCAGCGCGTGCATCGTGGCACAAAATGCAGGCGGCGCGCCGGTTCGCGCAATGCGACGACGGCGGCCGTCGCGGTGCAGGCGGCGGTTTATTCCGCGCCCGCGCCATCTAAAACTTTGTGCCGCGGCCTTGCCGCGGCACGGCCGGCCCGTATGCTTCGCGGCGGAAGGCGGCCGAACAGAGCCGCCCCCGATGGGGAGAGACCAATGCAGCGCATCACCCACGTCGCCGCGATCCTGTCGCTGCTGGCATGCCCGGCGATCCCGCCCGCCTCCGCACACACGCCCCAGCAGCCTGCCCACCAGCTCTACAACGAAGGCGATCTCAAGCTCGAGAGCGGCGAGGCGATCAAGGATTTCTCGATCTCCTACGTCACCCACGGCACTCTGAACGCGAAGAAGTCGAACGCCATCCTGATGGTGACCGCGATCTCGGGCAATCATCACCGGCTCGATTTCATGATCGGCCCCGGTAAGGCGCTCGACCCCGACAAGTACTTCATCGTCTGCACCGACGCGATCGGCAACGGGCTGACCACGTCGCCGAGCAATTCGAAGGCGCAGCCGCGGATGCAGTTTCCGAAATTCGCGATCCGCGACATGGTGGAATCGCAGTACCGGCTGATGAAGGAGAAGCTCGGCATCGACCATGTCGTCGCCGTGGTCGGCCCCTCGATGGGCGGCATGCAGGCGCTGCAATGGGGCGTCAGCCATCCGGACTTCATGGACGCGCTGGTTGCGATGGTGCCGCTTGCGAAGACGCCGGCCTGGTCGGTCGCGGTGATGGAGGCCTCCCGCAAGGCGATCATGAACGATCCGGCGTGGAAGGACGGCAATTACGAGGCGCCGCCGGAGAAAGGCCTCAAGCTGTTCCGCGATATCGTCGCGCTGCTCGCAGCGCGCACGCCCGACATGTATGCGGCGCAGTTCAAGTCCGGCCCCGACGTGCTGCCCTGGATGGCCGAGCAGGAGACCGCGCTGTGGAAACTGTTCGACGCCAACGACTGGATCTACCAGAGCTGGGCCTATGACCGGCACGATGTCGGCACCACGGCCGGGTTCGGCGGCGACACCGCGAAGGCGCTGGGCTCGATCAAGGCGAAGACGCTGATCCTCACCGGCACCAAGGACCTGCTCAATCCCGAATTCGAGCCGAACCAGATGGGCCAGAACATCGCAGGCGTGACCATCAAGACGATCAGCCCGGGCACCGTGACCGGCCACGCCTCGGCCGGCGGCTTCTTCCCGGCGGATGTCGAGTTTCTCAACCGCGAAACCGGCGTGTTCCTCGACGGTGTGACCGACGACGGCAAGAAACTGAACTGATCGGCTGAACCGGCCTCGCCTCGCAGACGTGGAGCATGCGGTGCCAACTGTCCGCGAGTTAATGAAACCTCCCGGCGCGCGCCCGGTTGGTTCGGCGTGGGCGACGCATCCGCGATCAGGAGTTCCTTATGAGAAACACCATGCCGCTTGCTGTCGCCGCCCCGGTTGTCTCCAAATAGATCATGCGAGCGCGCACCGCGCGACGGTGAGCCGGCGCCGACGCCGGCCACGAGGCCTTGAGCTCCTCCGGGGCCGACCGGTGAGATCGCGCCGGCTCGCTGTCGCGGTGCGTTCGATGACAGCTAATCCAACGCCGCCTTGCCGGCGGCGAGGTCGATGGTGAACCGCTTCTTCTCGGAACCGGCGGTGCCGCTTCGCCGTTGATGCGGCAGCATTGCATTGGAGCCGCATCATGAAACCGATTGTTCTCGCGTCCGTCATTGCCGCCGGCGCGCTCGCCGCGGCGTCGCCCGCCGACGCCAGGGGCTGCATCAAGGGCGCGATCGTCGGCGGCGTCGCCGGTCATTATGCCGGCCATCACGGCATGCTCGGCGCCGCCGCCGGTTGCCTCTACGGCCGCCATCACGCCAAGGAGCAGGCTCGGCAGCGCCAGCAGCAACAGGCGCAGCCGTCGCAGCAGGAGAAGCTGTAGGATCAGCTGTGAAGGCACATCTCAACGTGAAGTTTCGTTCCGGGAACGACGTGTCGTTCCGGGAACGCCCGCCGCACCGGCTGCGTTGTCTCCATGCGTAACGGAGACGATGATGACGAAACCAAAGACAAAGACCATCCAGCCCGTTCCGGACGACAACAAGAGCCATAAGGGCCCCGGCAGCACCCCCAGCGTTCCCATCGACACCACCAAGGGCCATCGCGACGACGAGAAGCACAACATCCGCGAGCAGGCCGCGCACGGCAACCTGACCCAGAACACCAGCAACAAGCGATCGGGATAGCGGCGCGAGGCCGCCGCACCCTCGTTTCACATGTCAAACCGCTCGCTCAGCGTCATCACCCGCGCATGCGGGTGAACCAGCATTCCAGAGACGGTTGTGCGTGAGCCGATCACCCCCGGGCTGCAGCGCCGGGGCATCGGCGGCGCGCTGATCCGCGCGGGACTGACGCGCCTGATCGCAGTGAATGCCGACGGCTGCGTCCTGCTCGGCGATCCCGCCTATTACCGCCGCTTCGGCTTCACCAGCGATCCCGTGCTGACCTATGGCGGTGAGCCGAGCCCGTACTTTCAGCGGCTGGTGCTGAAAGGGGATGCCTGTCGCATTCCTCCATTCTTTGACGTGGTACCGCTCTACTAGATCGGGAGGAACGAGGTGAAGGGTCGACATTCGGCACTGCAGATGTTGCGAAGACGGAGGGCGGAATTATCCACTATCCATCTTGAGAACGTATCGTGAACATGATATTATGCGTCCTGCATAACGCGTATATCGTTCGTCATGCCTAATCATTCTCGCGTCCCCGATTCCGGCGACTTGTCCTGATCAATCGATCAACATTCCCCTCGACAGTCTCGTCGATCCCCGGAGCACGCAACATCTTGAAGACCAAAAGCGCGTGATACATCGCCAGATAGATTGCGTAGATCCAAATGCTAATTCGGACGAGCACGGGATTTATTGGCTTAGACAAGGTCGGGTCAGCACTGTAGACCAACAGGCACAAGAACGCCGAGAGGATCGCAGCAATCACAAAATACTTTCTCGGGGCGAAGGTCTTTTGCGAAACATCCTCGACACATAACCAGATAATCGTGCCAAACAAAGAGAAGCTATAGATGTATAACTGTCCTGAAGAAATTGCGGACCAAATCTCCGTGGTCAGACGGAACGGGGTCTCCGCTGTCGACTTTGCGCTCGCAATGAATGGTAAGATGACGAGAGGAAAAATCGAAACCGCTGCGACAACGAGCACCTCCTCAAATGCTCGTCTATGAAATCCGCCATTTGAGAAGAAAAGGCCAATCCAAAATCGCATTTAGTCCGACTACCACATATCCCGTTTGGTCAATCACTTACAACCATAACGAATGTCACGGAAATCTACTACCTCTTCTTTTATCCACCTTAGTCGAGTGGGCTACCGGGTCGTCAAGCGGATCTAGACCGTCTCCTGAATGCTCCACTGCACTGCGCCAAAATCGCTGAATTGCACCCAGTTCGGTCGTATCTTGGAAATAGCCGATATTCGGCCACCTCTCGCACTCGGGGCTGGACTAGGCTGCGAAATGGACCTGTCTGTGGGCGGCGAACTCCGGGCCGGCTTCCGCAATCGTGATCTACCTCTTCTTCCACCCGCCGCGCTTCCCGGGCGTCCCACCGCTGCTCCGCGGCGACGGCCCGAACTCGGGCCCCGACTGCCGCGAGTCGGTTGGCTGGATGATGCGGCTCGTGGTGCCGAACGGCTTTGCGGGCAGCGCACCGCTGGGGCGGAAGGGCAGCGATTCCGGGCCGTGCATTTCGTCGAGGTCGGGCTTGTGCACGCGCGAGCCGGCCTTGCCGCCGCGGCTCGCCTTGAGCGAGGTCTGCGCCGACTTGTTCTTCAATGCGCTGACCGGCAGGTTGGCGGCATCGCCGTATTTCCGGGTGCCGGCATAGGCGCCGGCCTGCTTCTGCACGTTGCGCTGCTTGGCGGTGGGATCGTCGACCACGGCCATTTCGGTGGCGCGCAGCCGCTTGACCTCGTCGCGCAGGCGGGCCGCTTCCTCGAAGTTCAGGTCGGCCGCGGCCTCGCGCATCCGCGTTTCGAGGTCGCTCAGCACGGCCTCGAAATTGTGCCCGATCGAGATCACGTCGTCGGCCATGCCGCCGTCGCCGATCTCGACCAGCACATGGTCGCGCTCATAGACCGAGTTGAGGATGTCGCCGATCGACTTCTTCACGCTCTCCGGCGTGATGCCGTTGGCCTCGTTGTACTCGACCTGCTTCTCGCGGCGCCGCGTGGTCTCGGCCATCGCGCGCTCCATCGATCCGGTCATGCTGTCGGCATAGAGGATCACCTTTCCGTCGACATTGCGCGCGGCGCGGCCGATGGTCTGGATCAGCGAGGTTTCGCTGCGCAAAAAGCCTTCCTTGTCGGCGTCGAGGATCGCGACCAGCGCGCATTCGGGAATGTCGAGGCCCTCGCGCAGGAGGTTGATGCCGACCAGCGCGTCGAACGCACCGAGCCTGAGATCGCGGATGATCTCGATGCGCTCGATCGTGTCGATATCCGAGTGCATGTAGCGGACGCGGATGCCCTGCTCGTGCAGATATTCGGTGAGGTCCTCCGCCATGCGCTTGGTGAGCACTGTGATCAGCGAGCGATAGCCCGCCGCCGCGGTGGCGCGCACCTCGCCGACGAGGTCGTCGACCTGGGTGCGGGCAGGGCGGATGTCGACCGGCGGGTCGATCAGCCCGGTCGGACGGATCACCTGCTCGACGAACACGCCGCCACTTTCGTTCAGCTCCCAGCCGCTCGGCGTCGCCGATACCGCCACCGTCTGCGGCCGCATCATGTCCCACTCCTCGAAGCGGAGCGGGCGATTGTCCATGCAGGAGGGCAGGCGGAAGCCGTATTCGGCGAGCGTCGCCTTGCGGCGGAAGTCGCCGCGGAACATAGCGCCGATCTGCGGCACGGTGACGTGGCTCTCATCGGCGAAGATCAGCGCGTTGTCCGGCACATATTCGAACAGCGTCGGCGGCGGCTCGCCGGGGCGGCGGCCGGTGAGGTAGCGCGAATAGTTCTCGATGCCGGCGCAGCTTCCGGTCGCCTCCATCATCTCGAGATCGAAGGTGGTGCGCTGCTCCAGCCGCTGCGCCTCCAGCAGCCGGCCCTGGTCGTTGAGCTGATCGAGCCGCTGCTTCAGCTCGGACTTGATCGACTTGATCGCCTGCACCAGGGTCGGGCGCGGCGTCACATAGTGCGAGTTGGCGTACATCTTGATGAATTCGAGCTCGTCCTGCTTGTGGCCGGTGAGCGGGTCGAACTCCTCGATGGTCTCGATGGTGTCGCCGAACAGGTTCACGCGCCAGGCGCGGTCCTCGTAGTGCGCCGGGAAGATGTCGATGACGTCGCCGCGAACGCGGAAGGTGCCGCGGGTGAATTCGGCCTGGGTGCGCTTGTACTGCAGCGCGACCAGGTCGGCGATCAATTGCCGCTGGTCGATGCGCTCGCCCTTCTTCAGCGCGAAGGTCATCGCGGTGTAGGTCTCGACCGAGCCGATACCGTAGATGCAGGACACGGAAGCGACGATGATGACGTCGTCGCGCTCGAGCAGCGCACGTGTCGCCGAGTGGCGCATGCGGTCGATCTGCTCGTTGATCGAGGAATCCTTCTCGATATAGGTGTCGGTGCGCGGGACGTAGGCTTCCGGCTGGTAGTAGTCGTAATAGCTGACGAAATACTCGACCGCGTTGTCGGGGAAGAAGTTCTTGAACTCGCCATAGAGCTGGGCAGCCAGCGTCTTGTTCGGCGCCAGGATCAGCGCCGGGCGCTGCGTCGCCTCGATCACCTTGGCCATGGTGTAGGTCTTGCCCGAGCCGGTGACGCCGAGCAGCACCTGGGTGCGGTCGTTGCGGTCGATGCCCTCGACCAGTTCGGCGATCGCGGTCGGCTGGTCGCCCTTCGGCTGATAGTCGGACTTGATCTCGAAGCGCACACCGCCTTCGGATTTCTCCGGGCGCGGCGGGCGGTGCGGGGTCCACACCCGCATCGAGCCGTCGTCCTTGCGGAATTCCGGGCGGCCGTCGCGGATCAGGTTCTCCAGCGCGTCGGCGGTCGCCTTGACGCCGAGCGCCTCCATCTTGCTGCGCGGCGGCCGCGCCAGGGCCTCCTCGTCGTCCTCGGCGGTCGGCAGGCCGAGCTGCCGCGCCAGTTCCGGATCGAGCGTCGGGATGGTGGCCGAGGTGCCGTAATTGGCCTGCGGGGCCTCCTCGAGCCCGGAGGCATCGCGCCTGGCGACGCCCTCGCTGGTCTCGCGCGTCGACGCCCGCGCGCGATGCGCGGCGGCCTCGCCGCCGGCGCGGCGATCCCAGGAATTGTCCGGCGGCGGCTGCAGGCCGGTGCCCGAACCCATGCCGGCATCGCCGCGGTTGATCGCCGGATTGAGCAATTCGGCAAGCGCGGGCCCGATCGGGAGGACCTCGGGCCGATGTGCTTTGGATTTAGGGGTTTTGCCGGGCTTTTTCGGAGTGTTCGGTGTCTTCGCCATGCCCCGAATATGGGACGAGTCCGGCAGCGAGAAAAGGGCAAACGACGGCTGGACTTGCGTCTCGGCGAGGCTGCTGACAGCAGGGTGTCAGCAGGCGGCGCCGTCGCGGAGTTCAGGCCCGCGGCAGGTCGACGATGTCGAGATGGATGCCGCCGCAGCTGTCGCAGCGCATGGTCCAGTATTCGGCGGCGCGGCCGGGGATCAGGCGCAGCAGCGAGAGCGGAGCGGCGCATTCCGGGCAGCTGGTGCGGACCTGCGCCGGCCAGACCGGATCCGGCTCGCATCGCGGGACGGCGGCAACCACGACGTTGCCGGTCACGCCGACGCTTCGGCCGCCGGCATTGTCATGCCATAGCGTTGCGGGAACCGGTCGATAGCCCGCTTCGCGTCGGCGATCGCCGCATCCGGATCGGACCACGCAAAGCCGATGTCGAGCATCGGAAACAGCATGCCATCGATGACGACCGGCCTTTGATCGACCCGTTGAACCCTGGCGTGCCATTGCCCCTTCCCCACTTCGAACGACTTGATCTCAAAACCGCTGTAAATCATGTGCGACCTCGAAATGCCATTCTCATAGGAAGCACGAGCGCGCTGCGCCAAATGTGAAGCAGTTCACAACCCGCCGGGTTTATTTCCGCCCAGCAAAGGGAACCGGAGCCTGACGCGTTTTCTGCGCGCGCGAACTGGCCTCCACTTCGCACGACAATGCGCTAGCGGCGACCGGCAATGTGGTCGGCGAGCACCGCGGCATCGTCGCCGACGCCTGACAGGAACGAGGATTTCATCTTCGACAGCCATTGCAGGCCGAGGAAATAGAGGCCCGGTACGTCGGAGACGCCATGGCGGTGTCGCGGCGCCCCGTCGGCATCCAGCACCGGTATGTCGATCCAGTTCAGATCGAGGCTATAGCCGGTGGCCCAGATCACGCTCCTGATCCGCGCGGCACGCAGGTCGATCGCATCGAGCGGCGCGGCGAGGCACGGCGGATCGGGCAAACGGAGGTGCGCCAAGGGATCTTCGGGATGATCGAGGCCGCGCGCCGCGACGAAGTCGTCGACGATCCCGAGGAAGGTCGCGTAATAGGCGTCGCCATTGGCGATGTTGGCGGCGAGGTCGGGCGCGATCTCGAGCACGCCGTCGCGCGCCGCCGTCACACGGCCGAGCAGGGTCACGCCGCCGGCGGCGAAGCGGCGGAAATCGACGGTGTGGCCGCCATGGGCGCCGGAGATCACCGGCAGCAGCCGCGACGGTCCGCGCTGCTCGACCGGCGTCCGGTCGATGCCCATCTCGGCCAGCCACCAGATCAGGTCGCGGCCGCGATAGCGGCGCGGCAGGCGGTTGTGACGCCCGACCGAGAGGAAGACATCGCGGCCGGCGCGCATCAGCTCTTCGGCGATCTGCGCGCCCGACGCGCCGGCACCGACCACCAGCACCGCGCCGTCAGGTAATTGCGCGGGATTCCTGTAGCCGGCGGCATCCACCTGAAACAGGCCGGGGTGATCGCGCAGCAGGTCGGGCCGCAGCGGCCGTTGATAGGGGCCGGTGGCGATGACGACGTTGCGGGCGGCGATGCTGCCGCCGGCAAATTCGGCGAGGAAGCCGCCGGCATCGCGGCGCAGCTTGGTGACCGCAACGCCGCAGCGGATCGACGGCGCGACGAACGCGGCGTAGTCCTCGATGAAGGCGATGATGGCAGCGGTGCCCGAGAAGCCGTCGGGATCGCTGTGCGGAAACGCAAATTCCGGCAGCCGCACCGACCAGTTCGGAAACTGGAACGTCAATCCGTCCCAGCGTTCGCTGCGCCAGCGCTCGGCGATGCGGCCTCGCTCCAGCACCAGATGGGCGATGCCGCGCTGCTTCAGCCGGTGGCTCATGGTGAGCCCGGCTTGGCCGCCGCCGATCACCAGCGTATCGATGGTCTCGTCAGGCACTGCGCGTTCCCTTGCGGCGGGCGGCGGGCTCCGCCGCGGCGCGGATGATCCAGCGCCGGAACGCGGCGAAATCGCGCTGCTCGGCGTGGAAGCCGCGATAGACCAGATACCAGCGCATGCCCTTGGGCACGCTGAGCGCAAACGGCGCCACCAGCCGGCCGGCGGCGAGATCGTCGTCGATATAGGGCCGGATGCCCATCGCGATGCCGAGCCCGTCGCTAGCTGCCTGCAGCGCCTGGCCGTAGAACTGGAATTCCGGCCCGCGCGCGGTCAGGCGCGGCACGCCCGCGGCCTTCAGCCAGGACGGCCAGTCGTCGGGCGAATGCGCGACGCGGATCAGGCTCGGGCCCTTGAGGTCGGCGGGGCGCTTCAGGGTGTTGGCGAGCCGCGCCGTGCACACCGGCATCAGATCGGCGGCGAACAGCGGCTCGGCGACGAGGCCCGGCCACTGGCCGTCGCCGAGCTGGATGCCGCAGCTCCAGTCGTCGGCGAACGGCACCGCCATGCCGCCGGTCGTGATCCGTACCTCGATGTCGGGCTCCGCTTTGCGGAACTCGGCGAGGTGCGGGATCATCCATTTCAGCGCAAAGGTCGGACCGACGCCGACGGTCAGCACCCGCGCGCTCGCGGACGCCGTGACCTGCGCGGTGAGGCTCGCCAGCGCGTCGAAGATCGGCGTCAGCCCGCCCTGATAGGCGCGGCCGGCCGGCGTGGTGACGAGGCGGTTGGCCTTCCGTTCGAACAGCGCGACGCCGAGCCGCTCCTCCAAAAGATGCACCATCCGGCTGATCGCGGCGGCCGAGACATTGAGCTCGCTGCCCGCCGCCGCGAAGCTGCCGGTCCGCGCCGCGGCTTCGAACGCCTTGATGCCGTTGAGAAAGAGCAGCCGTCGCATGAACCCTCAGGAAAACTGATGCAAGGGCAAGATAACTCGGTTTGCGGCGAGAGGCCAAGCGGCGCAGAAATACCGGCGGAGACATTGCATGAGTCCCCTCCCGATCGCAGCACCCGGTGCGATCGCGCAACGACGGGAGACGTTCAATGAGCGAGACCACCGATGCCCTGGTGCTCGATCTTGTCGAGTGGGTCGCGCGCGAGCCGCGGCGTTATGCCGAGGTGCTCGAGGTCTGGCGCACCTCGTGCCCGCGGCTGACGATCTGGGAGGACGCCGTCGACCGCGGCTATGTCGCGCGCCGACCCTCCGTCGAGGGCATGCGGGTGACGGTGACGGAGAGCGGCGCGAGCTTTTTGCGCGCACATAGGCGGATGCAGTGATGCCAAACTAATCGATGCCCCCTTCACCTCTCCCGCTTGCGGGAGAGGGGGCGCAATCTCGATACGGCGCTAGCGCGCCGGCTCGGCGAGCCTCGGCCGGATGATCTCGACCATGCGGTCGGCCGACGTCCCCGGCGGGAAGAAGCCGAGATAATTGCCGTCGCGGTCCATCAGATAGATGTAGGCGGTGTGATCGACGGTGTAGTCGGCGCCGTCCTTCAGCGGCACCCGCGCGAAATAGACCTTGTAGGCATCGGCCACCTTGTGGATCGTATCAAGGTTGCCGGTCAGCCCGATCAGGCGCGGATGAAACATCGGCACGTAGTCTGCGAGATGCGCCGCGGTGTCGCGCTCGGGATCGACGGTGATGAAGATCGGTTGCACCTGATCGCCGTCGCGGCCGAGCTTGTCGAGCACAAGCCCAATCGCCTGCAGATCGGTCGGGCAGACGTCCGGGCAAGTAGTGAAGCCGAAATAGACCAGCATCAGCCTGCCGCGGAACTCCTTGTCGGTTCGCTGATGGCCGGCCTGATCGGTCAGCGCGAACGGGCCGCCGACCGGCTCCCTGTTCCACATCAGGATGTCCATGATCTCGGCGGGCGAACGCGCCGATTGCGGCGGCGCATCGGCGGCCAGCACCGGCGCCAGCGTCAGCCACAGGCCGGTGCCGGCGCTCGCCAGGCCCGCGCCAGCGAATGCAATGCCGCGCAGGATCGGCGCGATCATATGCCGAAGGAGAGGCGGCTGCCCGTCGTCGTGACCAGCACCTTGTCGCCCATCTGCGCGGTCGCCTCCTGCACGAAGTTGAGCCCGGAACAATGCATCGGGATCAGCACGTCGGGGTCGAGTTTCTTGATCTCGGCGACCACCTCGGTGAGGTAGTCCTTCGGCGCCGGTCCGAGGTGGAAGCCGCCGACGATGGCGTGCACCTTCTGGATGCCGGAGACCTCCTGCGCCTGCTTCACCGAATTGACGATGCCGACATGGCCGCAGGACGAGATCACGACGAGGCCGAAGTCCCGCACGTTGAAGCAGGTGGCGTGCTCATGGATGTGTTCGTCGGGCACGATCTTGCCGTCCATCTCGGCCGGCAGATAGTGGCTGGCGTTGCAGCCGAGCCCGTCCTTGATGCCGAACTCGATCCAGGTCTGCGGCAGCACACGCTCGATGCTGCGGCGGGTGATCTTGCCGGTGGTGAAGGCATGGCCCGCGATCACGGTCGGGGTTTCGCACAGCACCGTGGCGACGCGCTGCGCCGCGAGCTGGCGGCGGTCGAGCGTGCCGAAATCGCTGAACTGGCCCTTGGTCGGCGTCGCGCTGACGCGGTGGCAGAAATTGTCCTCGCCGCCGGCATAGAGCTTAACGTCGGCCGGCAGCTTGTCGCGGAATTTGTCGAGGAAGCCGTTGAGGCCGCCGAAATGATCGTAGTGGCCGTGGCTCACGATCAGCGCGTCGAGCTTCGACGGATCGACGCCGACCAGCGCCATGTTGTTGAGCAGGACTTCTGGCGTGTAGCCGTAGTCGAGCATCAGCGTGCGCTGCGCGCCCTTGGCCTCCGACTCCAGCCACAGCGACAGGCCCCATTCATTGTGCAGCGACTTCTGGTAGTCGGCGGAGCGCGGCGGCGACGCGATGGTGACGCCGCCCGCCTGCTTCGGCTTGAAGAACAAATCGAAGCTGGAATCGACCAGCACGCGGATCGAGAGCTTGTCGACGGTCGGCACCTCGATCGGTGCGGCGCTGGCGATCTCGACGCAGGAGAAGGCGCCCGCGGCCGCGGCGCCGGCAATCGCCGCCGAGCCCTTGAGGAAATCACGCCTTGCCAAATCATGTGTCATTGCAATGCCCCATGTTTGAAAATTCGTCACGCGATCCCTTCCGCAGCCTAGGAGCAATCGGGACGGGGCTCAATCGGGCATTTGCGCTGCCCGCAGATCACATTCGCGCGCGGTGCATTGCGCGCGGCATTGACTTGGGTGCGGTTATGCGCCCAACTCCATGCATTCGCATCTTTCTTGCCGATGCATGACATCGGCAGTCCCTGGCAATGCAGGATCACGCCCATGATCGATCTCCACTACTGGTCCACGCCGAACGGTCACAAGATAACGATGTTCCTTGAGGAGACCGGATTGGAGTACAAGATTTTCCCGGTGAACATCGGCAAAGGCGATCAGTTCAAGCCGGACTTTTTGCAGATCGCGCCGAACAACCGCATCCCCGCAATTCTCGATCACGCGCCGAAGGGCGGCGGCAAGCCGCTACAGCTGTTCGAGTCCGGCGCGATCCTGCTCTATCTCGCCGAGAAGACCGGACAATTCCTGCCAGCCGATATCCATGGCCGCTATGACGCGATCCAGTGGACATTCTGGCAGATGGGCGGGCTCGGGCCGATGGCCGGGCAGAACCATCACTTTCGCAACTACGCCGTCGAGAAGCTGCCTTACGCGATCGATCGTTACGTCAACGAGACCAACCGGCTCTACGGCGTGCTCAACAAGCGGCTGGCGGACCGCGAATTCGTCGCCGGCGACTATTCGATCGCCGACATGGCGAGCTATCCCTGGGTCGTGCCCTACAAGAACCAGGGCCAGGAGATCGACGATTTCCCGCATCTGAAGCGCTGGCTGGAGACGATCGGCAAGCGTCCGGCGACCGAGCGCGCCTATGCCAGGGCGAAGGAGGTCAATCCGAATTTCGGCCAGCCCGCGATCCGCACCGAGGAAGAGCGCAAGTTGCTGTTCGGGCAGACCGCGGCAGTGGTGCGGTAGGGCACAGGTCTCAGCAAATTCGTCATTCCGGGTTCGATGCTGCGCATCGCCCCGGAATGACGGCTGTGAGGTGGGCCTTCACGCCCCGACATATTTCGCCGGCCGCCGTTCCTTCCACGCCGCAAGCCCCTCGGCGAGATCGCGTCTCGGCACCAGCGCGGCGAACTGCTCGCTCTCGACCAAAAGGCCCTCGGCAATCGGCATGTTGAGCCCGCGCGTCACCGCGGTGATGGTGCCGGCGACGGATCCGGGCGAATGCCTGGTGATGCGGCCGGCGAGTTCGCGCGCGGCGGTCAGCAATTGATCGTGCGGCACGATCTGGTTGACCAGCCCGATCTCGCGCGCATGCTCGGGCGGGAACGGATCGCCCGCCAATAACAGTTCGAGCGCGCGCTTGCGTCCCGCCAGCCGCGGCAGGCGCTGCGTGCCGCCGAAGGTTGGGGGCATGCCGAGCTTGATCTCGGGCTTTGCAAATTGCGCGCGGTCGCTGGCGATTGCGAGGTGCACGGCTTCGGTGATCTCGCAGCCGCCGCCGAAGGCGAGCCCGTTGACAGCGGCGATCACGGGCTTCTTGAACGCCTCGAGCCGCGCGGTCATGGCTTGTCCCCGGCGGACGAAATCGCGCGCCGCGACGGCTGCGCCCTGTTTGACGCTCTCGGAAAATTCCTTGATGTCGGCGCCGGCCGAGAAGGCGCGCGCGCCGGCGCCGGTCAGGATCACCGCGCGCACGCCGGCGTCGCCCTCGATGCGATCGAGTGCCGCCATCAGCTGATCGATCAGCGCGTAGTTCAGCGCGTTGAGCTGCTCCGGACGGTTCAATGTGATCAGGGCGATCCCGTCGGTAATCTCGAGCAGGATGGGTTCGGGCATGTTGCGCTCTCCGGCATGGCTGTTTGGTGTCAGCGCCGAATGTAGGGCTGGCCGCGATTTGTGTATATTCACTGGTTAGTATACATACGCGCCATGCCCAGACCCTCCGAGCCCACCCGCGAGCGCATCGTCCAGGCGGCGAGCGCGCTGTTCTACAATGAAGGCATCCGCCGCGTCAGCGTCGACGAGGTCGCCGCCAAGGCCGGCCTGACCAAGCGCACGCTGTATTATCATTTCAAGAGCAAGGACGATCTCGTCGCCGCCTACCTCGCCGCGCGGGACCAGCCCAATCTCGCGCTGTTCCGAAAGTGGTTCGCGGAGGCCGAGGGCGGCCTGGCGGCCAAGGTCGAGGCGATCTTCAAGAACCTTGCGCGCTCGGCGCGGCATCCGAAATGGAAGGGCTGCGGCTTCCTGCGCACCTCCGCCGAGCTCGCCAACATGCCCGGGCATCCGGCGATCCGGATCGGCGCCGCACACAAGAAGAAGTTCGAGGACTGGCTGCGCACGGCCGTCGCGGACGAGGGGATCGCCGATCCGCTCAAGCTGGCGCGGCAGATCCTGCTGTTGCTGGACGGATCGTTCGCCGTGGTGCTGCTGCACCGCGACGCGAGCTATATGGAAACCGCCGGCGAGGCCGCGCGCACGTTGATCGAGACGGCGCTGGCGAAGCCGGCGCGCAAACGGGGTTAGAGCGTGTACTCATGGAGGCCCGTCCGCTATGGGCCCGCTCCACTCCCGGAAGCGGACTTCGGTGAACCGATCTGCGTTATCGAAGGGCCGGAGAAGACTGGGTTGGGCGGCATGGACGCCGCCCAACACGATTAAGAATCTCACTTAGCCATTGCCGTCCTGGCGGCCTCGATTTTCGCCTTCACGGAATCGAGGTTGAAGCTCGCGCCCTTCTGCATCGGCGGAAACTCGACCGCGGTCATGGCCAGCTTCTCGACCTCCTGCTGAACGAACACGAAGCGCCAGAACTCATATTTGAACCAGTCGAAGTATTGTTGCGCGCCGTATTTGGTCCCGCTGTCAGGCCAGCCCGTTCGCTCGAACGGATCCAGGCGAAGGTTGGTCAGGTAGGGCACGTCAACCTTGCTTTTTTCGCCCAGCCAGCCCCCGGGCTGGTCGATGAAACGATACTTGTAGTCGTCAATGCGCACAGCCCCGAGCTCGCTCTCACCGAAGTACCAGATTTCGTGCCGGTTCGACGGCCCCTTGCCGGTAATCATGTCCATCTGATTATAACCGTCCAGATGGCACTTGTAGGTGCGGTCCCCGATGTGCTTCCCCTTCTTCAGTTCTTCGACAATGTTCGGGTTGCCGGCAGCGGCCAGCAAGGTCGGGAACCAGTCCAGCCCGGAGATGATGCCGTTCTCGATCTTGCCGGCCGGCACCTTGCCCGGCCAGCGGATCATCGCCGGCGCGCGGAAGCCGCCTTCCATGACGGTACCTTTGCTCTGCGCGAAAGGAGTCTGTCCGCCATCCGGCCAAGTAAAGACCTCGGTGCCGTTGTCGGTGGTGAAGATGACAATGGTGTTGTCGTCCACGCCCATGTCCTTGAGCTTCTGCATGACGATGCCAACATCGTCGTCGAGCTGCGCCATGCCGGCTTCGTGAATCGACCAACCGTTCTTGGAGTTGCGCATCGCCTGGTACTTTGGCGACAAGTGCGTGACGATGTGCATGCGGGTTGGATTGAGCCACAAGAAGAACGGCTTGTTGTCGGCTTTGGCCTTTTCGATGAAACTCAAGGCTAAGTCTCGGATTTCATCGTCCACGGTTTCCATCCGCTTGGGATAGAGCGTTCCGGCGTCCTCAATCCTCTGCTTGCCGACCTTGCCCCAGCGCGGATCCACGGTGGCATCGTCCACATTGGTTGCCCACGAATGGATCATGTTGCGGGGACCGACCTTGTTCAACAGGTCCTGCGGATAAGCAGGGTGGGCCGGGTCTTCCATCGCGTCGAGATGATACAGGTAGCCGAAGAACTCGTCGAAGCCGTGCACCGTCGGCAGAAACTCGTTCTTGTCGCCAAGGTGGTTCTTGCCGAACTGGCCGGTGGCATAGCCCATGCCTTTGAGCGCGGTGGCAATGGTCACGGCCTCCGCCGGCAAGCCTGTGGGGGCGCCGGCCTGACCGACCGTTGTCATGCCGGTGCGGATCGGCAGCTCGCCGGTGATGAAGTTGGCGCGGCCTGCGGTGCAACTCGCTTCGGCGTAATAATCGGTAAACAGCATGCCTTCTGCGGCGATCTTGTCGAGGTTCGGCGTCCGGCCGGCCATCATGCCTCGATGGTAAGCACCGATATTCCAGATGCCGATATCGTCCCCCATGATGACGACGATATTCGGCCGCTGTCCGGCCGGCGCGGGTGCCGGGGTCGGCGTTGGTTGCTGCGCTTGCGCGAAGCTTGTTGCCCCGACGGCAGAGAGTGCTGAAGCGGCGACGAGCGAACTACCGCTCAACAAGAGATCGCGGCGTTTCAATCCTGTACTGATCGGCCCTGTACTCATCTCAGTAATTTCTGGAATCGTGTCGTTACTCATGACGTGATCCTCTTCCTGGTAATGCACCTGAAGCCGACATGGCTTGCTGAGGTGTCGATCGGCTCGGCATGACGCGCGGCCGGACGATAGCGGCGGCAGTAGCTGGGAGCGCAAAGATGCGAGCCGCCTTCAAGCACCTTGCGTGGAATCCTGACGTTCGGCTAACGAGGGTCGTAGCTCGCGCCCTCGGACCGGCCGCGAGGATCTTGCGGGATGCAGCAGGCGCTCGGGGCGTCTGCGTCGTGCTTTTGGTGAATACCAATCGGTCGTCCATTCCCAGACGCTGCCGATTCACGAAGGCCGTGGCCATTGACCGGGAATGCGGTGGCGCGCGAGATGCGTTCGAAGCCATCGGCCACCGGATTGGATACGCCTGCCGCGACGCCAACGTCATGCATGAGCTACTCGCAGTGAACGAGTTTCAAAGTTACGAGTATCGCCCGAGCAACACCTCTCGGCAGCTTTCTAGCTCGCCGGTTGCTTCGGGGTTTTAGCGCCACGGTTGGTCAAAAGACGATCAAGTATCTGAAGTGCGAGGCCGACTACACAGAGTGTATGGACAGACAAGATAAGATGCTTCCAGCGGTGCATCCTAATTATGTTGATCTAGATCAATCGAGTCAGGCCGCCCTCCTTGTCGGGAGCCCTGACGACTATGCAAAAAGTGCCAAGGCTGTGGCGTTATGAACACAGCCTTTCAATAAAGAGCCGGCTGGACGCAAGTATGCCGATTTCGCATGGACCAACGGCGGCGTCGGCTTATTCTTTCCGAGTTTCTACCCCGCCGGGGCAACGGTGGGATCGCGAGAGTCGGGGGCGGCGATGCGGTACCTTGGACTGGGTTTGGGACGCAGTTTCTTTTTGCTGTGGCATTTGAGTGTTGGGGTGCTTGCCGCTCTGCTGGTGCTTTCCAACCAAACGGCTCGCGCCGATGAAAATGGCATCAGCTTTTGGCTACCCGGATTTTTTGGCAGCCTCGCGGCTGTTCCTCAGCAGGCGCCGGGCTGGTCGGTAACCTCGGTTTATTATCACACCTCTGTCTCCGCCGGCGGCGACGTGGCGCGGTCGCGCGAAATCACGCTTGGTCGCTTTCCCGCGAATCTGACGGCCACCGTGAACGCGAACGTCAATGCGAACGTGAATCTTGGCCTTGTGGCCGGGACTTATACCTTTGCAACACCCGTGCTGGGCGGTCAGGCCTCTGCCAGCCTGCTGGCGACCTACGGCTCCAACTCCACGTCGCTGGCGGGATCGCTCGTTGGGACATTGACGGGACCGGGCGGCGCCACGTTCCCCTTCTCCCGGTTTGACAGCATCGACAGCTCGCTCATTGCATTCGGCGACCTGATCCCGCAGTTCGCGCTGCGCTGGAATGCAGGTGTCAACAATTACATGACGTACATTACCGCCGACCTCCCGGCCGGCGCCTACCAGTCGACCCGCCTAGCGAATTTGGGGATTGGGCACTGGGCAATCGACGCGGGCGGCGGCTACACCTATTTCGATCCGAAGACTGGCCATGAATTTTCGACGGTGCTGGGATTTACCTACAACTTCGTCAACCCCTCCACCCAATATCAAAGCGGCGTCGACATGCATCTCGACTGGGGCGCGTCGCAATTCCTGACCAAGCAGTGGCAGGTCGGTCTCGTCGGTTACCTCTATCAGCAACTCGGCTGCGACAGCGGCTCGGGCGATCGTGTCGGCTGCTTCCGGTCGCGCGTGGCGGGCGTCGGCCCGCAGATTGGCTACATTTTCCCGGTCGGAGACATGCAGGGATATCTGAACCTGAAGGGCTACGGCGAATTCGCCAACGAAAATCGGCCAGCAGGCTGGAACGTCTGGCTGACGTTCAATCTTCAGCCAGCGGCGCCAACGCCGCCGACATCCACGCGGCCCAGAATCACGAAATAGCAGCGCGCATGATGCTGCTACTGGCGCCGTGCTGAAGGATCAATCTGGCGCGGCGGTAGCAACTCAACCAGCCAATGGACACTCCGCGAGCGTGCGGACAACATGTCCGGGCATATGCAGGACGATGGACTGCTTCGCTGACGCTCGCAATGGCGATCAGAGCGCGCCGCGCTCGCGCAACAACGCCAGCACCGCGTTGAGGTCCGGCAGCACGGCCGCGCATTTCGCGCGGGTCTCCTCGGTCGGCGGCGCCATGTCCGGCACCATCAGCGTGATCGCGCCGGCGGCGTGGGCGGCGGCGACGCCATGGTTGGAATCCTCCACGGCGATGCAGGACGCCGGCGTCACGCCGAGCCGTGTGGCTGCCTTGAGATAGAGTTCCGGATCCGGCTTGCCCTGCGCGACATCGTCAAGCGTCAGCAGCGTGTCGAAGCGCGCGCGGATGCCGGCGAGGGTCAGGTTGCGCTCGGCCGAACGGCGCGACGACGAGGTGACGATCGCCATCGGGCGTTCCGCGGCGGCGATGGCGTTGAGCAGATCGAGCGTGCCTGATTTGAGCGGCAGGCCCGACCGCATCATCCGATCGCGATGGTCGAGGAAGGCGAGGTTGACCGCCTCCAGCGGAAACGCCGCGCCGTAATGATCGCGCAGCATCGCTTCGCAGGCCGGGCCGGGAAGGCCGACCATGGAGTGACACAGCGCGACGACGTCGTCGGTGTAGCCGCATGCATTCAGCGCCGCGACCAGGCTGTCGAAGTAGACCTTCTCGGTGTCGAGCAGCGTGCCGTCCATGTCGAGCAGGACGGCGTCGACGGTCCAGCGTGCGTTCACGTGGCACTCACCGCTGCTTGCTGTTCCGCGAGCTTGCGCAAGCATGCGGGGCACAGGCAGTCGCCGCCGTCGATCGGCATCGGCAGGCGAAAACTCTCATCGGAGCACCAGCATGCGCCCGTGAGCGAACAGGAAAATTCGCTGCCGCATGCCGTGCAGGCAAGCCGGCGCGGAGTTGCTGGTTCCGAACGATCGTTTGCTGGGAGGTCCATTCTAACCGCGATTTAATGCGCGAATTAATCTCGGGTTCATCCCGGACCGCGCTATGATGCCATGCGACAGATATAGCCGGGATAGGCCGTTAAGGGAATTCTGATGGCCCGTGATTCGCAAGCCGCGCTGGTTGCCCTCAACCGGTTTGGATTCGGCGCCCGCGGCGGGGCGTCCGGCGACTTCACCAACGCGGCCTCCGATCCGCGCGGTTTCGTGCTGGCGGAACTGGCGCGTCCGAACGGCGCGCTGCTCGAAGTGCCGGGCCTGCTCTCGACACCCGAACTCGGCAAGCAGGTGTTCGACTATCAGTTCGAGATCCAGCAGGCGCGCAACGCCGCGAAGGCCGCGCAGCAAGGCGCGAGCGAGACGCCGCCGCAAGGACCGGACGCCAAGCCGCAGCCGCGGCGCAACCCGTCGCTGCCCACCGCCGCCAAGGAGATCGCCGGGAGGGATTCGGCGATGCAGGCGCCTGACAACGCCAATGCGGCGATGCAGCCTCCGACGATGCAGCCGCAGGCCGGTCCGCCCAGGCTGCCGGCGCAGCCGCTCAACATCATTCAGAAGACGTTCCGCGCCGAGGCGCTGGCGCGCCTGCAACGCGGCGTGGTCGCCGATTGCGGTTTCGTCGAGCGGCTCGTGGTGTTCTGGTCCAACCACTTCTGCATCTCCGCCAACAAGGGTGCGCTGGCGCGGATGTGGGCCGGCTCGTTCGAGCGCGAGGCGATCCGTCCGCATGTGCTCGGCCGTTTCTCTGACATGCTGAAGGCCGTCGAGCAGCACCCGGCGATGTTGTTCTTTCTCGACAACCAGCAATCGCTCGGCCCGGAATCGCGCGCGGGCATCAACCGCAATCGCGGCCTGAACGAGAACCTCGCGCGCGAGATCATGGAGCTGCATACGCTCGGCGTCGGCGGCGGCTACACCCAGGACGACGTGACGGCGCTGGCGCGCGTCATCACCGGCTGGACCTTTGCCGGCCGCCGTGGCCAGCTCGGCACGCCTGGCAGCTTCGTGTTCAATGCCAATGCGCATCAGCCCGGACCGCAGCAGGTGCTCGGCAAGACCTACGCGCAGGCCGGCGTCGCGCAGGGCGAGGCGGTGCTGTCGGACATCGCGCGGCATCCCTCGACCGCGAAATTCATCGCGACCAAGTTCGCGCGCCACTTCGTCGCCGACGATCCGCCGCCGGCGCTGGTGACGAGGCTGCAGGATACGTTCACGAAAACAGACGGCGATCTCGGGGCGCTGGCCACCGCGCTCGTTCAGTCGAACGAGGCCTGGCAGCCGCCGCTGACAAAAATGCGTTCGCCTTACGAATTCCTGGTCGCATCCGGCCGCCTGCTGGCGCGCAACCCCGAAGATCCGGGCCGCTATCTCAACGGCCTCAACGTGCTCGGCCAGCCCTTGTGGTCGCCGGCCGGGCCGAACGGATTTCCCGACACCGCCGCGGCGTGGGCGGCGCCTGAAGGCGTCAAGCTCAGGCTCGACATTTCGGCGCAAGTCGCCTCCCAGCTCGCCGACCGGTTCGACCCGCGCGACCTGCTCGAGCTCATTGCCGCCGATGCCGCCTCGCCCGAGACACGGCGCACCATCGAGCGTGCGGAATCGCGGCAGCAGGCGCTGGCGTTGCTGTTGATGTCGCCCGAATTCCAGAGGAGATGACGATGGAATGCTCCGAGAGCCTGATGCTGCAGGCGACGTCGCGGCGCGCGCTGCTGCTCGGCGGTGCCTCGTTTGCGGCCTGGGCCTATTTGCCGAAATTCGCACGCGCCGCCGATGGCCGCGATCCACGCTTCGTGACCATCATCCTGCGCGGTGCGCTGGACGGCCTTGCCACGGTCGCCCCGGTCGGTGACCCCGATTATGCCGGCCTGCATGGCGCGATCGCGCTGCGCCCCGATGGCCCGAACGCAGCGGTGATGCTGGATCCGTTCTTCGGCCTGCATCCGGCGATGCCGGAATTTTCGCGGATGTATCGCGCCAGGCAGGCCGCGGTCGTTCATGCGGTGGCGACCTCCTATCGCGATCGCTCGCATTTCGACGGCCAGGATGTGCTGGAGAGCGGCTTCCCCGGTCCGGGCCGCGTGCAGTCCGGCTGGCTCAACCGCGCGCTGGAGGCGCTGCCGAAAGGCGAGCGGGTGACGAGCGCGCTTGCGGTCGGCCCGACCACGCCGCTGGTGCTGCGCGGCGCGGCGCCAACCGTCGGCTGGGCCCCGACCGCTCTGCCGCAAGCCGCTGACGACACCGCGATGCGGCTGCTCGATCTCTATGAGCATCGCGATCCGGCGCTGGCCAGCGCGCTGACGCAAGGCTTGCAGCTCGAGAAGCAGGCGCAGGGCGACGAGATGAAGCCGAAGCAAGGGGCAGGCGGCGTGGCGGCGATGCGCCTCGTGGCGCGCGGCGCCGCGAAATTGATGGCGGCCGACGACGGCCCGCGGATCGGCGCGCTCGCCTTCGACGGCTGGGACACCCATGCCAATGAAGGCGGGCCGATCGGCCGCCTCGCGCAGTTGCTCGGCGGCCTCGACGGCGCGCTGGCGGAATTCCAGAGCGGGCTCGGCGCGCGCTGGCGCGACACCGTGATCGTGGTCGCGACCGAGTTCGGCCGCACCGCGCGCATCAACGGCACCGAAGGCACCGACCACGGCACCGGCACCATCGCGCTGCTCGCCGGCGGCGCTGTCAATGGCGGCCGCATGATTACCGACTGGCCGGGCCTCAAGCCCGCAAATCTCTACCAGGCCCGCGACCTCGCCCCGACCACCGACCTGCGCGCCGTGATCAAGGGCGTGCTGCACGACCAGTTCGGCCTCGGCGAGCGCGTGCTGGCTGATGCCGTGTTTCCGGACAGCGCCCCGGTAAAGCCGATGAAGGGGCTGGTGGCTTGACTTCCTCGACCTCTCCCCGCTCTTTGCGGGGAGAGGTCGGAAGCAACGCATCGCGTTGCTTCCGGGTGAGGGGCAAGGCAATGCGGGGCCGCAGGGAAACGCCTATCCGACTCGCTAGAGGGCTGCGCGTCAACCAAACGAACGCCGAGACCGCGCTATGGAATCGCATCCGCAATCGCCAGGTTGACGGCACAAATTTGCGCGGCAGGTCCCGATCGGGAGCTACATCTGCGACTTTGTGTGCCGCGAGCGGAAGGTCTTCATCGAGGTGGGCGGCGGCCAGCACGCAGAATCTGCCGCCGATACGATCCGCGATCGCTTTTTGAGCGAGGAAGGTTATCGCGTGTTGCGCTTGTGGAACAACGATGTGCTCGGAAACATCGAGGGCGTCCTGATTACGATTCAGGCCGAGCTCAATGGATAGAGCCCCTCACCCCAACCCTCTCCCCGTGAAGGACGGGGAGAGGGAGCTGAGAGTGCGTCGCTCGTTTCAGCCCTTCGTGATCCCATCGATCTCCGTCATCTCCTCCGTACTCAGCTTCCAGCTGATCGCCTTGACGTTCTGCTCGATCTGCTCGGGGCGGGTGGCGCCGGCGATGACGCTTGCGACTTGCGGGCGGGCGGCGAGCCAGGAGAAGGCGAGCTCGAGCATGGAGTGGCCGCGCTCCTTCGCAAATGCCTGCAGCTTCTCGACGATGTCCTCGTTGCGCGGCGTGACGTAGCGATCCTTCAACGCCGGCGCCTTGGCGAAGCGGGTATCAGCGGGTGCAGCGGCGCCGCGCTGGTACTTGCCGGTCAACAGGCCGCTGGCGAGCGGGAAGAACGGCAACAGGCCGAGATTGTATGCTTGCGCCGCCGGCAGCAGGTCCTTCTCGATGTCGCGCACCAGGAGGCTGTATTCATCTTGGCAGGACACAAAGCGGTTCACGTTCGACTGGCGCGCGACGTGCTCGGCTTCGGCGATCCGCCAGGCCGGGAAGTTGGAGTTGCCGATGTAGCGCACCTTGCCCTGGCGCACGAGATCGTCGAGCGCGCGCAGCGTCTCGTCGATTGGTGTGAGCGGATCGTAGTCGTGCTGCTGGTAGAGATCGATATAGTCGGTCTTCAGGCGGGTGAGGCTCGCTTCGACCGCCGACATGATGTAGCGCCGCGAGGCGCCCTGTTTGGTGCCGTCGCTCGCCATCGGCTTGGAGAATTTGGTGGCGAGCACGATGTCCTTGCGGCGGTCGCCCAGCACGGTGCCGAGCACGGTCTCCGAGCCGCCCATGCCGGCATAGATGTCGGCGGTGTCGAACAGGGTGATGCCGAGATCGATCGCCTTGTGGATCACCTTGCGCGAGGTTTCGAGGTCGGTGCGCTGACCGAAATTGTTGCAGCCGAGGCCGACCGCGGACACGCGCAGCCCGGAGCCGCCGAGATTACGAATTTCCATGAGACAATCCTGTGGGATAGGCGAGGGGTGCCGCGCATTGTGACAAGCACGCCAAGGCCCGGCAAGGTGCCCTTCTACCGCCGATTACGCATGGCGATGTCGCAAAATGAGATGTGCAAAAAAAGCGGTCCCGGTCAGACGCGGCGACTGACGGGGACCGCTCGGCGAAGATCTGAGACGGGGGGCCTGATCTTACGCGAGCGGAAGCGTAGCCGGGCTTTGTAACGCGCCGGTGACACCTCTGTTCAATCCACAGGCGCGGATGCGGACTCAGAGAATCTTGCGATAGATGACGAAGCCGGGCTTGTCCGCGACCTTGTCATAAAGCTGCATCGCGGTGTGGTTGGTCTCATGCGTCTGCCAGTAGACGCGCGGCGAACCCACGAGCCTGGCCTGCGTGTAGACGCCGTTGATCAACGCGCGGCCGACGCCTTTGCCGCGCGCGGCTTCACTGGTGAACAGATCCTGCAAATAGCAGGTCGGCGCGATCGCCGTGGTCGAGCGGTGAAACAGATAATGCGTCAGCCCGAGCAATCTGCCGCCGGCGTCGGCGACCAGTGCATGCACCGGCTCATAGGCATCGAAGAAACGCTCCCACGTCATCGCGGTGATCTCGGGCGCGAGCGCGGTCGGCCCGGATCGCTCATAGAAGGCATTGTAGCCGTCCCACAGAGGAAGCCACTGGGCGTAGTCGTCGCGCGTGACGAAGCGGATGGTGACGTCGTCGGCCATGTTGATCCTGTGTTGCGCGATGCCTCCGCACCGCTCGCAAGGTTCTACCGTCGCTATCTCGCAGGATCAATTGCGGACGAGGCCGCGCCTCACCCGGCGGCGCGCAGCAGTCGCGCCAGATGTCGCTCGCGGCGGTCGGCGCGCTGCGCCCGATATTCATCGGCCTTGGCGGGATCGTCGGTGCGCCGTACCAGGTCGGTGACCGGCGTGTAGCTCAGCATGCGGCCGCCGTCGGGCAGCGCGGTGCAGCTGAAGCGCAGCACCTGGCCGTCGGCGAGGTTGAGATTGATCGGCGTGGAGTCGCCGGCGCGCATCATCGCGATGCGCTCGGCGATGAACGCGCCCAGCTCGTCCTCCGGCAGTTCATAGGCGCCGGTGTCGCGGCCGTGATACATCAACGCGACGAAGGGCGGCTTGCTGTCGGCCTGCGCGTCCGACAGCGCGAAATAGTCGCGGAAGGCACGGTTGATGAATTCGGCGCGGGTGTCGGCGTCGAGCAGCACGATGCCGATGTCGACCTGGTCGAGCGCGGCGGCGAGCCGCTCCGAGGTCGCGTGATGCTGCTGGTCCGCGGCAAAGGCATCGATCCATTTCTGCCGCAGCATTCCGGTGATCACGGCGGTGCCGGCCGCGGTCGCCGCCAGCATCAGCATCCGCACGACGTCGGCGGTGTCGTAACCGGGCAGCGCGCGATGATCGAGGAAGAACAGCGCCGAGGCGGCCACCGCGATCGCGGCGGAGATCAGCCCGGAGGTGATGCCGCTGATCGAACTCGCAAGCGCCACGATGCAGACGAACAGCGGCGCGGGATTGGGGACGGCGACAACGAGGCGATCGATCAGGAAGGCGGCGGATGCCGTGATCGCCGTCAGGGCCGGACCTGAAATTGCACGCCAGTCGAACCGCATGCGCGTTCTCGCTGTCTGTCAAACGAACGATAAAGCCGCAGTTTGACGACAGGGCCGCAACGGCGCCGGCATTTCCGTCCCGACCGTTAAGCGGGCGTTGCGAGGGCCGAACCAGCTTTCGCTGCTTTCAAATCAAATGATATGCAGATCGGCGCGGAACCCGGTTCCGTGCCTGCGGGTTACCGCGTGCTTTGCTTGCAAGAGGACAATCGATGCCCGCCATTTCGCCGTCGCTGCTGCCGATCCTGATGCTGTTCGCCTCGAACGTCTTCATGACCTTCGCCTGGTACGGCCATCTCAAGTTCAAGGATCATTCGCTCCCCATCGTCATCCTGGTGAGCTGGGGCATCGCCTTCTTCGAATACTGGCTGGCGGTGCCGGCCAATCGCTGGGGCAGCGCGGTCTACTCGGCGGCGCAGCTCAAGACCATGCAGGAGGTGATCACGCTGGTCGTGTTTGCCGCCTTCTCGGTCTTGTACCTGAAGGAGCCGCTGGGCTGGAATCACGCGCTCGGATTTGCCTTCATTGCCGCCGGTGCGTTTCTGATCTTCCACAAATGGGGCTAATGCGCTTTGCGCCTGAGCTAGTGGTGCGGGGCCGGCTTGGCGGGCGTCGTGACATGCGCGGGGCGTGCGCGGTCTTCGCCTTGCGTGCCGGTCACGATCAGGAGCGATGCCGCCAGCAGGATCGCCGCCGACAGCGTCACGGTCACCAGTCCGACGGGGGTCTTCATCATGTCGCGCCGCTGTCTCCCCGCGCCTTGCCGCGGATTAGGTGCCAACCGAAAATCGCTTGATTACGCCGGGATCGCCGTTGCCATGGTGACGTTGCTCGACAGCACGGTCACGGCGACGACCAGGCACAGCGTCAGCGCGCCAAGCGCGAGCGACGCGGCGATCGCGTTCGTCAGCCGGGATGATGCCACTGGGGCAGGGCGGCCTTCGAAGCCTGCCGTGCCGGACCACCGTTTCATGGTCTAAATCCCTCAGGCCGCGAGCGAATCACTCGCGACAACCGCGCGAATCTGCCGGTTGTGACCGGCAACATTGCGGCGGCGGCGCCGTCCAAAATGGCCAAAATGCGGCGGTGGCGCGGGTTTTGCTCGCTATTTGGGCAGTTTCCCGTTATTCCTTGGATTCACACCCAACCGGTCAGACGCCGGCCGCGAGGTGGGGCTCAGGCTCGGCCTCGGTACCGGGCTGCCAGTCCATCGAGACAAATCCGGGGGTCTGCTCGACCCGCTTCAGCCAGGCGCGGATTGACGGAAAGGTCGCCAGGTCGAAGTCGCAGCGGTCGGCGACGTGGGTGTAGCCGTAGAGCGCGATGTCGGCGACGGTGAGCTGTCCGGCGGCGAAATAGGTGTGTTCCTTGAGGTGATTCTCCATCACCTGCAGCGCCGCATAGCCACGCTCCATCCAGTCCTCCAGCGCGTGCGTCTGGAGGTCGCGTCCGCCCTTGACCAGCGACAGCCAGAAATAGGCGGCGCCGATGTTCGGCTCCAGCGCGTGCTGCTCGAAGAACATCCACTGCAGCGCCTCGGCGCGCTCGATCCGCGACTCCGGCGCCAGCGGTGTGCCGATCGCGACGTACCAGAGGATGGCATTGGACTCGGCGAGATGGCGGCCTTCGGCGACCTCGAGCAACGGCACCTGGCCGCTCGGATTCTTGGCCAGGAATTCCGGGGTGCGGCTCTCGCCGCGCAGGATGTCGATCTCGACCGCCTCGTACGGCGTGTTCAGCACGGCAAGCGCCAGCCGGACCTTGTAGCTGTTGCCGGAGCGCTGCATCGAATAGAGCTTGTACATTGCGTCGGTGTTCACTCGGGTCAGGGAGACGGTACGCTCGAATTGCGCGGCCTGTCACACCGCAACGCCGCTAAACAATGATGCCGACGGGGGTGCGTCGCAAGCCCTGCAGTGTGGAAAAAGTCGAAACGTCTACCGCACTGCACGCGTGCAGAACGATTCCATCAACACGGCAGAACAACTCGGATCACGCCTGCGCGACGCTCTGCACGGTGCCGGTCGATGGCAAGGTTGATACCAAGGTCGCGACCATGGCCTGCGCGCTGCAACTCACAAACCTTAACGCGCCACCTTGGCGGCACGATGCGCAGGCCGGCGCTGACGGCCCGCCGCTAGCGCTGTGCGGCTGGTGCCGCGCGGCATTGTCCTCGGAGCAATCCGCGCCGGCGCATGCCGCCGGAGCCCTGCCGGCAAGGCCAGAGCTGTGGTCACCGGGCTTGCCGGATATGAGTCATCCGGCGCAGGAACTTGCGGAAAATTGCGCGCGCGGCGAGCCATGCGCGAAAGTTTTCGTGCTTTACCGCCAAGCTTCTTGCGGTGCAGCGGCGACAGGCCTAGTGTGCCGCGATCCCATTCAAATCAAGTCGTGGCCCAACGGCTCACGACGTTTGCCAGGAGATGATAATGGCCTTCCTGTCCGCTGCGCTCGACCGTGTGAAGCCGTCCGCGACGATCGCGGTCACGGACAAAGCACGCGCGCTGAAAGCCGCGGGCCGCAACGTCATCGGCCTTGGCGCCGGCGAGCCTGACTTCGATACGCCCGCCAACATCAAGCTGGCTGCGATCCACGCGATCGAGGCTGGGAAGACCAAGTACACCGATGTCGGCGGCATTCCGGAGCTCAAGGAAGCCATCATCAACAAGTTCGCGCGCGAGAACGGCCTGACCTACAAGCCGAACCAGGTCATCGTCGGCACCGGCGGCAAGCAGGTGCTCTACAACGCGCTGATGGCGACCATCAATCCGGGCGATGAGGTGATCATCCCGGCGCCGTACTGGGTCAGCTATCCCGAGATGGTGGCGCTCGCCGGCGGTGAGTCGGTGCCGGTGGTTTGCCCGGCCTCGACCGGCTTCAAGCTGCGTCCGGAAGATCTCGAGAAGGCGATCACGCCGAAGACCAAATGGGTGATCCTGTGCTCGCCCTCGAATCCGACCGGCTCGGCCTATACGAAGAGCGAGCTCAAGGCGATCACCGACGTGCTGGTCAAGCATCCGCATGTCTGGGTGATGACGGACGACATGTACGAGCACCTCGTCTATGACGACTTCGTCTTCACCACGGCGGCGCAGGTCGAGCCGAGCCTGTACGATCGCACGCTGACCGTGAACGGCGTATCGAAGGCCTACTGCATGACCGGCTGGCGCATCGGCTATGCCGGCGGCCCGGCGCAGTTGATCAAGGCGATGGCGACGATCCAGTCGCAGTCGACCTCGAACCCGTCGTCGATCGCGCAGTGGGCTTCGGTCGAGGCGCTCAACGGTCCGCAGGACTTCATCGCCGCGAACAACAAGGTGTTCAAGGAGCGTCGCGACCTCGTGGTGTCGATGCTCAACCAGGCGAGCGGCATCGAGTGCCCGCGGCCGGAAGGCGCATTCTACGTCTATCCGTCCTGCGCCGGCACGATCGGCAAGAAGGCGCCGTCGGGCAAGCTGATCGACAACGACGAGGCGTTCGTCACCGAGTTACTCGAGAGCGAAGGCGTCGCCGTGGTGCAGGGATCGGCGTTCGGGCTCGGACCCGCGTTCCGCATTTCCTACGCCACCAAGACCTCCGATCTCGAGGATGCCTGCAAGCGCATCCAGCGCTTCTGCGGTAATCTGCGGTAGTTCGATCCGAACTTGAAAAACGCTCCCGCACTTGGTGCGGGAGCGTTTTTGTTTGCGTGCTGAAATCGCGTGCCGGTAAATTCGACGAGTCAAATCACATCCTGCTCACCTCACGCGCGTGTGTGCGAACATCGATGCCACACGCGGGAAGTTTTTACGGCGTCTTTGCGTGCTGCCTTGTTTTGGACACGAGCCTTCCTTCCTGTCCGCCGCGCAAATTCAGTTCACCTTGCGGAGACAGTTCAATGCGACTTTCGACCCTCACCCTTGCAGCGCTTGCGTTGCTGGCGCCGTTCGCCACCGCCAACGCGGCGCCTCAGGTTCAAGCCGGGGTCCTGCAATGCCAGGGCGGCGAGAATGTCGGCTTCGTTGTCGGCTCTGTCGCGCGCCTCGAATGCGTGTTCCAGAGCGGCGGCCGTCGGCCCGAGCCCTATGTTGCGACCGTGAAGCGGATCGGCGTCGATCTCGGCGTCACCGCCACGACCCAGCTCGCCTGGGCCGTGAGCGCGCCGACCACGCAGCTTCCGCGCGGTGCGCTGGCCGGCAGCTACGGCGGCGTCGGCGTCAACGCCTCGGTCGGCCTCGGTGCCGGCGGTAACTTCCTGTTCGGCGGCCCGAACAATGCCTATGCGCTGCAGCCGGTCAGCGTGCAGGGCCAGACCGGCCTCAACGTTGCGGCCGGCATCGCCGGCATCGATCTCGAGCCGGTCGCCTACGGCGGTCCGCGCCGTCATCATCGTCACCACCGTCATCATCACCACCACTAGATTTTTGTTCTGACGCGTTTTCTTCACGCGAACCGGTATCCACTTCGCTCGAAAACGCTCTAAGCTGGATGGCGCCTGATCAAGGGGCCCGCGAAAGCGGGCCTCTTTTTTGTTGTCTGTTGTTTGCTGTCCGTTGCTCGACCACATCGGTAGGTCGAAAGGAACATAGCAGCGCAGCAACATCTCCTGACGATCGGTGGCCGGGCACCGCAAATTCTGGCTGGACAAGCGGTGTTGTGGCATAGGATGCGGACGGCGCCGCAGACACGGCGCCGTTCTGTTCTCTGCTCGCCTCATGCCTCTCAGCCGGAGACTCCGCAACATGCGTCGCTTCACTCTCCTCGCCGGTGCTGCCATTGCCATGCTGAGCGTAATCGTCGGCGCCAGCGCCCAACAGCCGATCCAGCGCGTGCAGGTCGGCGTTCTGGAATGTCGCGGCGGCGCGAGCGTCGGCTTCATCGTCGGTTCCGTAACCCATCTCGGTTGCGTGCTGCGCGCCAATGGTCTGCCTGAAGATCGCTACATCGCGACCATCCAGAAGGTCGGCATCGATCTCGGCATCACCCAGGAATCGGCGCTGGCCTGGGGCGTCTACGCACCGGTGGAGCGGCTCGGGCCGGGCGCGCTCTCCGGCAACTATGCCGGCGCGCAGGGCAGCGCGACGCTCGGTGTCGGCGTCGGCGGCAACGTGCTGGTCGGCGGCTCCGACAACACGATCGCCCTGCAGCCGCTCAGCGTGCAGGGCCAGGTCGGCATCAACATCGCCGCCGGCCTCGAGAGCCTGGAGTTGCGGCCGGGTCGCTAACGCGCGCCCTTGCGGTTGATCAGCTTGCCGAAGAAGCCGCTTGCTTCTTCGGCAACGATCCCGGGCGCTTCGGCGTGAACATAGTGCCCGGTCTCGACGAACCTGATCGAAGGTTCGCTCCAATAGTCTCCCAGCCTGTCCGACCATTCGGGCGCGATCAACGGATCGCGGCGGCCCCAGAGAAAGCGCGAGGGCACGTCGATGCGCGGCTGCGGCGGCAGTTTGCCTTCCAGCCAGCGCCGGCGATTGGGCGCGGACGAGAGATACCAGTCGAAGCCGCCCTGGATGTTGCCCGGCTTCATGAAGTTGTCGACATAGGCTTCCAGCAGATCGCCGAACACGGCGGGATCGTCGCCCGACCAGTGGTCGAGGAAATGTCGGAAGTAGAGCCGGCATGACTCGCGCGAGCTTCCGACCAATTGCGCGGCCCATGGCAGCTGCTGGAAGTATTGATACCAGACCTCGATCAGGTGACCGGGCTGGCCGTAGCGATGCCCGAGGCCCGGATAGGGCGTGCAGAGATAGAGCGTGCCGGTCAGCCGCTGCGGCTGTCGATGCGACATCGCCTGCATGACATAGGCGCCGAGATCGCCGCCGATCACGCCGAAGCCGTCACGACCGAGCGCGTCCATGACGGCAAACATATCCAGCGCGTGGCACTCCGCGGTGGCGGACGCATCGGGCCCCGGTGTCGGCTTGCCGGTGTCGCCGCAGCCGCGCAAGTCGGGCGCGATCAGTTCAAAACTCTCGCCGAGGCGCAGCATCAGCGGACGCCACACCAGCCAGAACTCCGGCCAGCCGTGAAGCAAGAGCAGCGGTGGCCCCTTGCCGAAGCGCGCGACATTGACGCGCAGGCTGCCGATATCGATCTTCTGTTGTGTGATACCTGCCGCGGCTGCTTCCGCGAAGGCTTTTTCCAGCGCCGTCATCGGGACTCCCTGTGGTTTGCCGCAGGCTGTCCGCGTTCGCGCGTCCGGTCCAATACTCGTTCGATACGGTTGCAGAGCTATTGCGTATGACTGACGGCACCCGCCGCCGTGCTATACCGCCGGCATGGAACTGCGACACCTCAGATATTTCGTGGCGCTCGGCGAAGAATTGAACTTCACCCGTGCGGCCGAGCGGCTGCACATCGCGCAACCGCCGCTGAGCCAGCAGATCCGTCAGCTCGAGGACGAACTCGGCGTGACATTGCTGCAGCGGAATAGCCGTCCTGTCAGGCTCACCGAGGCGGGCGAGCTGTTGCTTGCGCGCGCCCGCTCGCTGCTCGCAAATTTCGAGGCCGCGATCGCGGACACGCGGCGCGTCGGGCGCGGCCAGGCCGGCAGGCTCGCGATCGGATTCGTCGGCTCCGCGATGTTCGCCGGTCTGCCCGATCTCATCGGCAGCTATCGCGACGCCTGTCCCGACGTCGAGCTCGTGCTCGACGAGATGCTGGCGGCCGAGATTGCCGAAGCGCTGCGGCGACGCCGGATCGATGTCGGCTTCGCACGCCCGGCGCTGTCGCCGGAGGCGGGACTCGCCCAGCGCCTGATCCTGGAGGAACCCTATGTCGCGGCGTTGCCGCGCGCGCATCCGCTCGCCGAGCGGGACGACATTGCGCT
Organism: Bradyrhizobium sp. BR2003; assembly: GCF_009720285.1. NCBI lineage: Bacteria > Pseudomonadati > Pseudomonadota > Alphaproteobacteria > Hyphomicrobiales > Nitrobacteraceae > Bradyrhizobium > Bradyrhizobium sp. BR2003. The sequence goes on along the minus strand of NZ_SMYJ01000027.1, from coordinate 97,874 downwards.
CGCCGAATTGTCAGACGATGCCTTCGTGCTGTATCCGGCGCGGCCGGAGCCATCGGTCACCGGCCTGATCGTCGCCGCGTGCCAGGCCGCCGGCTTCACGCCGCGGCTCGCGCAGGAGGTGCTGCATCTGCAGACCGCGATCGGCCTGATCGCCGCCGGCGTCGGTGTATCGCTCGTCCCGGAGGCCGCGGCACGCGCGCAGACCGGTCGGGGCGTCGCGTATGTCCGGCTCGCCGCGCCGGCGGTAACGGCGCCGCTCACGATTGCGTGGCGCGATGAAGATGTCTCGCCCGCCGTGCAGCGTCTGCTCGACCTTGCGACGCGCTGGCGCGAGATTGCTCCGGGACTTGCGCAAAGGAACTGACGCAGCGGCCGCAATTGTCCGGACGATGGCTCGGGATTGCAAACTTACGCGCCGCCGCACCGCAGCGACGTTTTCCCGCTTGCCAAATGTCAAACGCAGGCAGACCATAAACGGTCGCCGACCCAATCATGGGCCGAGCTCCAAAACGAGGAGGCGGCAATGGGACAAGACGTCAGAAGTCCCCGAGGTCCACGGTGCATCGCATTGGTGGGCCCTTTCCAAAGCGGTAAAACCACACTTCTGGAAGCGATCCTGGCGCGAACTGGCGCCATTAAGAATGCCGGCAGCGTCGATGCCGGAACCTCCGTCGGCGATGCCAGCCCCGAGGCGCGTCAGCACAAGATGGGCGTAGGCCTGACCGCCGCCACCACCACCTTTATGGGGGACAGCTACACCTTTATCGATTGTCCCGGCTCGATCGAATTCGCGCACGACATGCGTGCAGCGTTGCCGGCGGTCGATGCCGCGGTCGTGGTCTGCGAAGCCGATGAGAAGAAGCTGCCGCAGCTGCAGATCATCCTGCGCGAGCTCGAGGAGCTCGGAATTCCCCGTTTTCTATTCCTGAACAAGATCGACCGCGCCAACAAGCGCGTCCGCGAGACGCTTGCGACGCTGCAGCCGGCCTCGCGCGTGCCGCTCGTGCTCCGCCAGATCCCGATCTGGAACGGCGATCTGATCGAAGGCTTTGTCGATCTCGCGCTGGAGCGCGCGTTCGTCTATCGCGAGCACAAGCCGTCGGAGGTGATGGCGCTCGAGGGCGGCAATCTCGATCGCGAGAAGGAAGCGCGCTTCTCGATGCTGGAGAAGCTTGCCGATCATGACGACGCGCTGATGGAGCAATTGCTGGAGGACATCCAGCCGCCGCGCGATGCCGTGTTCGACGATCTCGCCCGCGAACTGCGCGAAGGGCTGATCTGTCCGGTGCTGCTCGGTGCTGCGAGCCGCGAGAACGGCGTGTTGCGCCTGATGAAGGCGCTGCGCCACGAGGCGCCCGGCGTTGCCGAGACCGCCGGCCGGCTCGGCATCAAGGATCAGAAGGATGCGCTGGCCTATGTGTTCAAGACCCTGCACCTTCAGCACGGCGGCAAACTGTCGCTGGCGCGCGTGCTTGCGGGCCGGCTTGACGACGGCGCGACGCTGCAATCCTCGAGCGGCGAGAGCGGGCGCGTCTCCGGCATCCTCGCGGTCTCGGGCGCGCATGACAGCAAGCGGCCGCAGGCCGAGGCCGGCGACACTGTCGCGCTCGGCAAGCTCGATGCGATCAAGACCGGCGATACGGTCTCGAGCGGCAAGACGGCGCCGGCCTCGTTGGTCAAGGTCGAGCCGGCCGCGGCCGTGCTGTCGATCTCGATTGCCGCGACCGACCGCAAGGACGACGTCAAGCTCGGCCAGGCGCTGCTGCGGCTCAACGAGGAAGATCCCTCGCTGACGATGATCCAGAACCCGCGCACCCACGACACCGTGCTGTGGGGACAGGGCGAGATGCATCTGCGCGTGGCGCAGGAGCGCCTGAAGGACCGCTACGGCGTCAATGTCAAATCGCATCCGCCGGCGATCGGCTACCAGGAAACGATCCGCAAGCCGATCACTCAGCGCGGCCGGCACAAGAAGCAGTCCGGCGGCCACGGCCAGTTCGGCGACGTGGTGCTCGAGATCAAGCCGAAGCCGCGTGGTTCCGGCTTCGAATTTCACGAGAAGGTGGTCGGCGGCGCGGTGCCGCGCAACTATATCGGCGCGGTGGAAGAGGGCGTCGTCGACGCGCTGGCGCGCGGCCCGCTCGGCTTCCCCGTGATCGACGTCGACGTCACGCTGACCGACGGCTCCTATCACAGCGTCGACTCGTCCGATCTCGCGTTCCGCACCGCGGCGCGGATTGGGGTTAGCGAGGGGTTGCCGCAGTGCCAGCCGGTGCTTCTGGAGCCGATCCATATGGTCGAAATCGTCTGTCCGACCGACGCCACCGCCAAGATCAACGCGATCCTGTCGGCGCGCCGCGGCCAGATCCTCGGCTTCGACACCCGTGAGGGCTGGATCGGCTGGGATTGCGTCCGCGCCACGATGCCGGAATCCGAGATCGGCGACCTGATCGTCGAGCTGCGCTCCGCCACCGCCGGCGCCGGCACCTTCACCCGCCAGTTCGACCGCATGGCCGAAGTGACGGGCCGCGCCGCCGACCAGATCATCGCCGCGCATCGCGACGCGGCGTGAGGCAATTGTCGTTCTGGAGCGCTCGCGCCAGCGAGCGAATCCGGAATCTCGAGATTCCCCAATGCGCAATTGCGCATTGGGATTCGATGCTGTCGCATCACCCCGGAATGACGGGGAGACTGCTTCGCTCCCTTCCTTCCCAAGCCGACTGCTTTCATGAACATTGTCGTTCTGAACACCGGGAGCAATTCCCACCGTCATGCTTGAATCTCGCCGCAACCTGGCGCTGGCCTGCGCACTCAGCGCGCTGGCCGGCTATGTCGACGGCATCGGCTATCTGCATCTCGGCGGGTTGTTCGTGTCCTTCATGAGCGGCAACTCGACGCGGCTCGGCGTGACGCTGGCCGAGGGGCATTGGCAGCACGCCCTGCAAGCGCTGCAGCTGATCGTGCTGTTCGTCGCCGGGGCCGCAGCCGGCAGCCTGATCGTGCTCAGCGCGCTGGCGCATCGCCAGCCCCTGCTCCTGCTCGCCGAGGCTTGGCTGCTCACAGCGGCGGCGGTGGCCTATGCCTACGGCCTGCCAAGCGCCGCGATCGCCGCCATCGTGCTGGCGATGGGACTCGAGAACGCCGTATTCCAGCTCGAAGGCGGCGCCGGGCTCGGCCTGACCTATGTCACCGGGGCGCTGGTAAAGGCCGGTCAGCTGATCGCCGCCGCGCTCACCGGCGGCGCGGGCTGGGCCTGGCTGCCGAACCTGCTGCTGTGGGCGGCGCTGGTCGCGGGCGCGCTCGCCGGCGCGCTGGCCTATGGCTGGATCAACCTCGCCGCGATCTGGTTCGCCGCAGCCGCCGCGTTCGCCCTCAGCGCGCTGGCTGTCGCAACCGCGAAGCGGACGGATTGACAGCGCGCCCGCCTTGGCCGATGTCACGATCATGACGTCCTCAAGCAAAACCCGCGCCGCGTGCCTGATCGGCTGGCCGGCGGCGCATTCCCGCTCGCCGCTGATCCATCACTACTGGCTGCGCACGCTCGGCATCGAGGGCGGCTATGTGATCGAGGCGGTGCCGCCGGAGGATTTCAAGGATTTCCTGTTTCGCCTGTCGCTGCGCGGCTTCGTCGGCGCCAACGTCACCATCCCGCACAAGGAGCAGGCGCTGGCGCTGACGGCGCCGGACGCGCGCGCCCGTGCCGTCGGCGCCGCCAACACGTTGTGGTTCGCGGACGGCGAGTTGCGCTCGACCAACACCGATGTCGAAGGCTTCATCAACAATCTCGATGCCTGCGCGCCGGGCTGGGACAAGACCGAGGATGCGCTGGTGCTAGGCGCCGGCGGCGCGTCGCGCGCGGTGGTGTTCGGCCTGATCGAGCGCGGCATCAAGCGCGTGCATCTGGTCAACCGCACCATCGGCCGCGCCCGTGCGCTGGCCGACCAGTTCGACGCGCGCGTTCATCCCGCGACGTGGGACGCGGTTGGCGAATTGCTGCCGCGCGCAGGGCTGCTGGTGAACGCCACGTCGCTCGGCCAGCATGGCCAGCCCGCGCTCGAGGTGGATGTGGGGTTGCTGCCGCAAGATGCGGTTGTTTCCGATATCGTCTATGTGCCGCTGGTGACGCCGCTGCTCGCGGCGGCGGAGGCGCGTGGCCTGAAGACCGCTGACGGGCTCGGCATGCTGCTGCACCAGGCGGTGCGCGGTTTCGAATTGTGGTTCGGGCGGCGTCCGCACGTCACGCCGGAACTGCGTGCGCTTGTTGAAGCCGATCTCACAAAGACTTGAGGCCTGGAATAGCATCTCCGGAACGGGGTCTGGTGTTAGTCCCCCCGCGTTCTTCCCGGAGATCAATGATGCCTGCCAGCCGTACCCATCTCGTTCGTCCGTTCATTGCGCTTGCGATGGTGACGGCATCAACGCTTTATGCGCTTGCACAGCAGCCGCCGACGCCGACGCGCGTGCGTGGAACCGTCGAGAGCGTCGATGGCGATACGCTGGCGGTGAAGTCGCGCGGCGGCGAGGACGTCAAGCTGCACATGGCAGGCAACATGGTGGTGCTCGGTCTCACCAAGGTCGCGCTGTCCGACATCAAGGTCGGTTCCTTCATCGGTACGACCACGGTGCCCGGACCCGACGGCACGCCGAAGGCGGTCGAGGTGCATGTCTTCCCGGAGAACATGCGCGGCACCGGCGAAGGGTCGCGGCCCTACGATCTGAAGCCGAACAGCAGCATGACCAATGCGACCGTCGCGCAATCCGTCGTCAGCAATGACGGCCACACATTGCTGGTCAAATACAAGGACGGCGAGAAGAAGGTGGAGGTCGCACCCGATACGCCGGTCGTGACCTATGTTCCCGGCGACAGAGCGGACCTGAAGGCCGGCGCCAAGGTCATCGCCTTCATGAAGAAACTGCCGGACGGCTCGCTTGAAACCGATCGCGTCAGCGTCGGCCGCGACGGCCTCACGCCGCCGATGTGACGCACAATGTCATCCCGGGGCGGTGGAAGCGTCGAACCCCAATGCGCAATTGCGCATTGGGGGATCTCGAGATTCCGGGTCTGGTCCTTCGGACCATCCCGGAATGACGATCTGAACAGGCTACATCAGAACACGCGAGCGCATCACCTGTCCGTTATCGCAATAACGGCACCCTCATCCGGCGCGTAGTTGTGGTGTGAGCCGTCGCTTCCGCGAGAAGTTGTGGCTTGCACGGAATACCACCAATTCCCCGGTGTTCCCTAATCCGCCAGCCCAACCCATGAGGGACACCATGCCAAAATCGCAGCTGTTCGCCGCATTGCTTCTCGTTGCCTTTGCCTCGGCCGCATCCGCGCAGCAGCCGCCGGCGGTGCGCATTCGCGGCACCATCGAGGCCGTCGACGGCGCAATGCTGTCGATCAAGTCGCGCGACGGCGCCGACATGAAGGTGCGGACCACCGACAACGTCGCGGTGTTCGGCGTCGCCAAGACCGATCTGTCGGAGATCAAGCCCGGTTCCTATATCGGCGTCACCGCGATGCCCGAGCCCGATGGAACGCAGAAGGCGATCGCGGTTCACATCTTCCCGGAAAACCAGCGCGGTGCCGCCGAAGGCTTCCGCCCCTGGGACCTGCGCGCCAACTCGACCATGACCAACGCCACCGTCGCCGAGACCGTGAAGGGCACCGACGGCCAGAACATCACGGTGAAGTACAAGGACGGCGAGAAGAAAGTCGTGGTGCCGCCGAGCACGCCGGTGGTCACCTTCGTCGCCGGCGACAAGTCGGAGCTGAAGCCGGGCGCTAAGATCATCATCTTCGGCGCGGTGAAGAAGGACGACGGCACGCTGGAAGCCAACCGCGTCAATGTCGGACGCGACGGGGTTACGCCGCCGATGTGAGGCGCAACTTCTCTCAACACGTCGTCCCGGCGGAAAGCCGAAACCCATAACCACTGATGATAATTGTTGGTGAAGGCTGTGGCCACAGCCGCGTTCTAATCTCGCACGGCTGTGGTTATGGGTCCCGCGTCGCGCTTCGCCTGCCCGGGACGACGGAGATTGCGTAGCCCGGATGGAGCGCAGCGCAATCCGGAGCAAATCTATGCACGAAGAAAGACCCGGATTACGCTTCGCTTCATCCGGGTTACGATCGTAGCGCCGGCGGCTAAACCGCCAGCACGTGATCGTCGATCTCGGCGATGGTGTTGACGCCGCACAGCCCCATCGTGGTGGTGAGCTCCTTGCCCAGGATATCGATCGCCTTGGCGACGCCTTCCTGGCCGCCGGCGCCGAGGCCATAGGCATAGGCGCGGCCGATCATGCAGGACTTCGCGCCGAGCGCCAGCGCCCGCATCACGTCCATGCCGGTGCGGATGCCGCCGTCGAACATGATCTCGAGCTTCGAGCCGACCTCATCGACGATCTCCGGCAGCACCTCGATCGAGGACGGCGCGCCGTCGAGCTGGCGGCCGCCATGGTTGGAGACCACGATCGCCTGCGCGCCGGTCTTGGCGGCAAGCTCGGCGTCCTCGACATCGAGAATCCCTTTAAGGATCAGCTTGCCCGGCCAGATGCTGCGGATCCAGTCGATGTCCTTCCAGTTCAGCGAGGTGTCGAACTGCGAGGCGGTCCATTCCGACAGTTTCGTCAGATCCTCGGTGCCTTTGACGTGGCCGGCAATGTTGCCGAAGGTGCGGCGCTTGCCTTGCAGCACGCCTGACACCCAGGCGGGCTTGGTCGCGAAGTCGATCAGCTTCGACAGCGACCATTCCGGCGGCACCGTCATGCCGTTCTTGATGTCCTGGTGGCGCTGGCCGATCACCTGCAGGTCGACGGTCAACACCAGCGCCGAGCATTTCGCGGCGATCGCGCGCTCGATCAGCGACTTGATGAAGCCGCGGTCCTTCATGACGTAGAGCTGGAACCAGAACGGCTTGTCGACGGCGGCCGCGATGTCCTCGATCGAGCAGATCGACATCGTGCTCTGGGTGAAGGGAATGCCGGCCGCCTGCGCGGCGCGGCATGCGTAGATCTCGCCGTCGCCATGCTGCATGCCGAGCAGGCCGACCGGCGCCAGGATCAGCGGCATCGCCGCCGGCTCGCCGAGGATCGTGGTCGCCAGGGTGCGCTTGGACACATCGACCAGGATGCGCTGGCGGAACTTGATCTGCTGCAGATCTTCCGAATTCGCGCGCAGCGTGTCCTCGGTGTAGGAGCCGCGGTCCGCATAATCGAAAAACGCCTTCGGCACCCGGCGCTTGTGCAGCTGGCGCAGATCTTCGATGCAGGTAATGTGCTTCATGGACGGTCCCGGCCCTTCTTCTGTGTCGCAAGTTCGATGTCGCGAGCCTTGTTTTAAGCGGCAAGTCTTGCGGGTGTTCGATCTTGCCGTCATCTAGCATGGATGGGGGGCCTGCCAAATCGAAGACGGATGGGAGAGCGCGATGACCCAATCAGGCTCCAAGCCGAAAGCAGACGAGAACGCCGAGAAGCGCCGGCTCGACGAGGCCCTGGAAGAGGGGCTGGAGGAGACGTTTCCCGGTTCCGACCCCGTCAATGTCACCCAGCCGGCCCCCACCAAGGGAGACCAGCACGTCAAGCGCAACGGCAAAGGGTAGGGGACGACGTTCGTTCCCCAGGTTGCCGAACGAGTAATAATGTTATATCTTTCAGTGTCTTAATGTCGAAGCACGGGGTTTGGCCCCGGTAATGATTCATCATATTTTTTGAAGTCCTTTTAGCGCCTGGCAGTCTATAAGGCCGATGCACGCTAGACTGGTAGGCGTTCGGGACTCTCTCGCCGGGTGGTTCGAGAGGTCCGTCTTGGGGGTTACATGAGCCGCAAATATTTCGGGACCGATGGAATTCGGGGCCGCGCCAATGGACTGATCACGCCGGAGCTCGCGCTCAAGGTGGGGCAGGCCGCCGGATTGGTGTTTCAGCGTGGCGACCATCGCCATCGCGTCGTGATCGGCAAGGACACGCGGCTGTCCGGCTATATGATCGAATACGCCATGGTCGCGGGTTTCACGTCGGTCGGCATGGACGTGCTGCTGGTCGGCCCGATGCCGACCCCGGCGATCGCGATGCTCACCAAGTCGATGCGCGCCGACCTCGGCGTCATGATCTCGGCGTCGCATAATCTGTTCGAGGACAACGGCATCAAGCTGTTCGGCCCGCAGGGCTTCAAGCTGTCCGACGATGTCGAGAAGCAGATCGAGCAGTTGCTCGACGAATCGCTCGACCGCCGCCTGGCGCAGAGCGCGAGCCTCGGCCGCGCCCGCCGCATCGACGGCGTCCATGACCGCTACATCGAATTCGCCAAGCGCACGCTGCCGCGCGATCTCTCGCTCGACGGCCTGCGCGTCGTGGTCGATTGCGCCAATGGCGCCGCCTACAAGGTGGTGCCGGAAGCGCTGTGGGAGCTCGGTGCCGACGTGGTGCCGATCGGGGTCGAACCCGACGGCTTCAACATCAACAAAGAATGCGGCTCCACCTCGCCGGAAGCGCTGTCGCGGAAGGTGCGCGAGATGCGCGCCGACATCGGCATCGCGCTCGACGGCGATGCCGATCGCGTCATCCTGGTCGACGAGCGCGGCCACATCGTCGACGGCGACCAGCTGCTCGCGGTGATCGCGCAGAGCTGGAAGGAAGAGGGGCGCCTCGCCAAGCCCGGCATCGTCACGACCGTGATGTCCAATCTCGGGCTGGAGCGCTTCCTGCAGGGTATCGGGCTGCAGATGGTCCGCACGCCGGTCGGCGACCGCTACGTGCTCGAGCAGATGCTGAGCGGCGGCTACAATCTCGGCGGCGAGCCGTCGGGCCATATCATCATGTCGGACTATTCGACGACCGGCGACGGTTTCGTCGCGGCGCTGCAGGTGCTGGCCGTGGTGCAGAAGCTGCGCCGCCCGGTGTCGGAGATCTGCCGGCGTTTCGATCCATTGCCGCAAATCCTGAAGAACGTGCGCTATCGCAGCGGCAAGCCGCTCGACGACGCCGAGGTCAAATCCGCGATCACCGACGGCGAGAAGCGCCTCAACGGCCATGGCCGTCTGTTGATCCGTCCCTCCGGCACCGAGCCGGTGATCCGCGTGATGGGCGAGGGCGACGATCGCATCCTGGTGGAAGAGGTCGTCGACAACATCGTCAGCGCACTCGGCCACGCCGCCGCGGCATAGGACTGCTGATTCCATATCGAGCTGCCAGTCCCGTCATCCTGAGGTGTGAGCCTTGCGGCGCAATTGCGCCGCTGGGCGAGCCTCGAAGGGTGTACGGCCCGGCTGGTGGCCGATTCATCCTTCGAGACGCGGCCAAGCGGCCGCTCCTCAGGATGACGGGGAGGCGGGACGGTTGTTGCTGAGAACCTCACAGCGCATCGCTGCCATCGGCTAACGCAACTGGTCCGGCTCGCCTTCGCGTCGTACGACACGGAGGTATTTTTGCGAATCTGTCCGGGAATGCTGCATTGAACAAACCCGTTGTGAGCAAACAGGCGCTGGGCGAGCCGGTGCCGGTGCCGGAGTTGACGGCTGCGAAAGCGGCCGTGGCGGGGCCGGCCTATGTCGTGCTTGCCGGCATCAGCTTCTCGCACTTCCTCAACGACACGATGCAGTCGCTGATCGCCTCGGTCTATCCGATCCTGAAGGACAATTACGCGCTGGACTTCGCGCAGATCGGCATGATCACGCTGGCGTTCCAGTTCACGGCGTCGCTGCTGCAGCCGCTGGTCGGGCATTTCACCGACAGGAAGGCGCAGCCGTTCTCGCTTGCGATCGGCATGGGCTTCACCTTTTTCGGGCTGTTGCTGCTCAGCGTTGCGCACACCTACGGGATCATCCTGATCGCGGCTTCGCTGGTCGGCCTCGGCTCCGCGGTGTTCCATCCGGAATCGTCGCGCATCGCGCGGCTGGCGTCAGGCGGGCGTTACGGTTTCGCGCAATCGGTGTTCCAACTCGGCGGCAGTTTCGGCACCTCGATGGGACCGGTGCTCGCAGCACTGATCGTGGTGCCGTTCGGCCAGCCCTCGATCGCCTGGTTCTCCTCGATCGCGTTCCTTGCCATCGTGATCCTCTGGCGCATCGGCGTCTGGTACAAGCCGCAGATATCGGGCAGGAAGGCGGCCGCCATCGCGCGGCATCCCGACCATCCGGATCAGCGGCGCGTGAGGATCGCGCTCATCGTGCTGGTGGCGCTGCTGTTCTCCAAGCAGCTCTATGTCTCGAGCCTGTCGAGCTATTACATCTTCTATCTGATCGACCGGTTCGGCGTCTCGACGCAGGCGGCGCAGCTCTATCTGTTCGTCTTCCTTGCCGCCAATGCCGCGGGCGCGTTCATCGGCGGGCCGCTCGGCGACCGCTTCGGCCGCAAATACGTGATCTGGTTCTCGATCCTCGGCGCGCTGCCGTTCACGCTGGCGCTGCCCTATGCCGGCCTGTTCGCCAGCGCCGTGCTGACGGTCGTGATCGGTTTGATCATCTCGTCGGCGACGTCGGCGATCATCGTGTTCGCGCAGGAACTGATGCCGCATCGCTTCGGCATGATCTCCGGCGTGTTCTTCGGCGTCGCGTTCGGGATCGGCGGTCTCGGCGCCGCCGTGCTCGGCAAGCTCGCCGACCACACCTCGATCGCCTTCGTCTATCAGCTGTGCGCCTTCCTGCCGGCGATCGGCCTGCTCGCAGTGTTCCTGCCGAAGATGCCGAAGGCCGTGCGCTGAACGCTTGGCCGCAGACGCGACGCCCGCGTTAAGCATTCGCTAACACACGGCCCGCTCGCGTGCGCTGCGAACGGCGCGCATGCGTCAACGCTTCATTAGCACTTGTGGCGAGATCGCGATGTTTCGTCGCTTCCTGCGCCATTTTGATGGACCTATCAGCGACAGCCGCAGAAAAAGGTGAGAGAAAATCAACCTTAAAAATTAGGGTTAAGTGCCGCTTAAACATTTCCTGCCATCGTCCGGCCGTGAGTTTCAGACGTGGGGCTTTCGTGTCGCCTCACTTGGCCCAAAAGGACGAAGCCAATGCGTAGCGTAAAGACCCTGATTGCCGCCGGCGCGGCATCTCTGTTGTCCACGGCGGCGTTCGCCGCCGACATGCCCATCATGCCGCCACCTCCGATGGCGTATGCTCCTCCGCCGGTCCAGGATTTCGGCGGCTGGTATCTGCGCGGCGACATCGGCATGACCAACACCCAGGCCAAGCTGCACGTCAACGGCTACGACACACTGCCGGCCGGCACCGCCTTCAACCAGTATGGCCACGGCTTCGACGGCGGCGTGCTCTACGGCATCGGCGTCGGCTATCAGTTCAACAGCTGGTTCCGCGCCGACATCACCGGTGAGTATCGCTCGAAGGTGAGCTTCAACGGGACCGATTTCTTCACCTTCCCCGGGCCCAGCCCGCTGGCCGACGCTTATCATGGCGGCATTCAGAGCTGGGTCGGCCTCGTGAACGTCTACGCCGATCTCGGCACCTGGGGTTGCTTGACCCCGTTCATCGGTGCCGGTGTCGGTGCCGCAGTGCTCAAGACCTCGGCCTTCTCCGACGTCGCCACGTTCCCGAGCGGGTCGGGCCTCACCAGCTCCTTCATCGCCGATGGCGCCACCAAGACCAATTTCGCCTGGGCGCTGCATGCCGGTGTCGCCTACAAGGTGACAAATAACTTCACGGTCGAGCTGGCCTATCGTTACCTCGACATGGGCACCGCCGGCCAAGGTCAGGGTCATTTCTTCGACGGTACGCCGACGGGTCCCTCGAGCTTCCAGTACCGCGACATCACCTCGCAGGACGTGAAGCTCGGCGTGCGCTTCAACTTGCCCTGCTGCGACGTGCCGCCGCCCCCGCCGCCGCCGCTGATCCGCAAGGGTTAATTTCAAGCTTCCACGGTTAACGATTGCAACGGCGCGGGACCATCCCGCGCCGTTTTTCTTTGCCGCGTCGCGGCGCGAACTTCTGCAACTTGCGTGCTCGAAAACGGGCGGCGACAACGATTGGTTAAGGTTAACAGGCGATGATCAACGCGAAATCGGTGCGGTGGATGGAGCGTTGCAATGCGTAGGTTGGTGCTGGCGGCGATGATGATTGGAACGGTGACCGGCGCGCAGGCTGCCGATCTGCCGGACTTTCCGATCCTGCGCGGCTCCTATGTCGATGCACCGAGCAGAAGCGGAAACTGGGAAGGATGGTATGTCGGCGGCCAGATCGGCTACACCTCCGGCGACATCGATTTCAGCCACGCGCCAAGCGCAATGACCTCCTTCATGCTGCGCGAGAGCGTTCTGGCCGACCCGGTTTCGGGTTGGGCCCTGCTGCCGAAGAACCATGCGCAGAGCAACGGATTCGGCGCGTTCGTCGGCCGCAACTGGCAATGGGACGACGTCGTGCTCGGCGTCGAGGCCAACTACAATTACCTGAACGGCCTCGAGAGTTCGGCGGGCGACTCGATGACGCGGCAGATCGTGAATCCCAAGGGCGAGACTCCTCCGAGCGGGCACACCTACACCTACAACACGACGTTGTCGGGGAGCGCCGCCTTGCAGGTCAAGGACGTCACGACCTTCCGCGGACGTGCCGGATGGGCGGCAGGCAACTTCCTGCCTTACATGTTCGGCGGTGTTGCGGTGGGACGCATGTCCGTGTCGCGTTCGGCGGCGGTGTCGTTTGACAAGTACGATGCCTGGGCCGAGACCCAGACGGTCGGCAACAACACCGTTACAATTCAGCATAACGACTACCTGGGCTCGGGCAGCGCCGCCCAGACGGAGCAGCGGGTGAACAATTATGCGATCGGCTGGACCGCGGGCCTCGGGCTTGAATATTGCGTGGTCGGCGGATTGTTTCTCCGCGGCGAGTGGGAATATGTGCGCTTCGCGGCGGTCAAGAATATCGCCGTCGACATGAACAGCTTCCGGGTCGGCGCCGGCTACAAGTTCTGATCGCCGCCGCCTTAGCCGGCGACGGTTGACAGATCGGGGAGCGACTGCTGCTCTGTCGCTTCACGGTCGGAGCGCGATCACATGAAAATCTACGGCGACGCCAATTCGGGCAACTGCCTGAAGGTGAAATGGGTGTGCGACAAGCTGGCGCTGCCGTACACATGGGTCGAGATCGACACCATGAAGGGCGGCAGCCGGACCGCGGAATTCCTCAAGCGAAACGGCTGGGGCCAGGTGCCGACGGTGGAGCTGGATGACGGCCGCACGCTGGCGCAATCCAACGCCATCATTCGCTACCTCGCGCGCGGCAGCGACCTGATCCCGAGCGATCCCTATCGCGCGGCGCAGATGGATGCCTGGATGTTCTGGGAGCAGAACAGCCACGAGCCTTATGTGGCCGTCTGCCGCTTTCAGGCCGTGTATCTCGGCAAGGCCATCTCGGAGATCGATCGGAACCTCGTCAAGCGCGGTTATGTCGCGCTCGATCATCTGGAGCGGCATCTGGCGGGCACGCAATTTCTGGTCGGAGACACGTTCTCGCTCGCCGACGTCTCGCTGCTCGCCTATACCCGTGTCGCGGAGGATGGCGGCCTCGAACTCGCGCGCTATCCCGCGGTCCGTCGCTGGATCGCCGACGCCGAGCGCGTGCTCGCGCTGCCGCCGGTCCGCTGACTTCCGGTGAATGCCGCCATGACCGAAGCCTCATCCATCACGATCCGCCGCGCCCGCCGCGAAGACGTCGTCGCCATCGTCGGCATGCTTGCGGACGATCCGCTCGGCAGTGCGCGCGAGCGGGTCGAAGACCCGTTGCCGCAAAGCTATTACGAAGCCTTCGCGCGGGTCGAGCGCGATCCCAACCTGCAACTCGTCGTCGCCGTCGACGGGGAGGGCGTCGTCGTCGGCTGTCTGCAGCTCGCGGTTCTGCCGGGCATCAGCTCGCAGGGCGGCTCGCGCGGCCTGCTTGAGGACGTTCGCGTTGCAAGACATTGCCGCAGCCGCGGCATCGGCGAGAAGCTCGTGCAGTGGGCGGTCACGGAGGCGCGCGCGCGAGGCTGCATGCTCGTCGAATTGCTGACGCATCAGACGCGGGTCGATGCGCAGCGATTCTATGAACGGCTTGGGTTCGCACGCAGCCATGTCGGGATGACGATTCGATTTTGAAAACGCGCGCGGGAGAGTTGTGCCATCTACCGGGCAACGCCTGCGGCAGCCGTTGCTCTGCGATCCGGTTAACAGGCGATAAACTAAGCTGGCCACCGTGATTTTACGGGTCGGAACGAGTCCGCTATGTCGGACGTCTCCCACGTGGCGGCGGGCAACTGGGGATTGGAATGTCGGATTATTCGATCGTGCGGGTCGGCAACGAGTACATCGTGCAGGCCGGCGAGAAAAGCATTTTGAAAGTATCGAGCCGGCGCAGGGCGGTTAAGATCATGACTCTGGCGGCAGATTTGCTCGATCAGGAGACGATCCAGCAGGTCGAGGACGCCCCATCAATCAGCCGTGATGCCCGGATCGTTCCAGACGGGTCCGAACTTTCTTGACGTTTGGGTACCTTTCCACTATCCCCGACCGCGGGAAACCTCTCCCCACCGAGAGGCAGCTATCTGGAAGGGTAGACTATGACTGCAGCGAAGCCCGCTTCGCGGCCTGAAGTGCCGCATTTTTCCTCCGGCCCCTGTGCCAAGCGCCCCGGCTGGATCCCCAACAATCTCAAGGACGCCGCCCTCGGCCGCTCGCATCGTGCGAAAGTCGGCAAGGCCAAGCTCAAGCTCGCGATCGAACTGACGCGCGAGGTGCTTGAGGTGCCTGCCGATTACAAGATCGGCATCGTGCCGGCGTCGGATACCGGCGCGGTCGAGATGGCGCTGTGGTCGCTGCTCGGCGCGCGGCCCGTCACCACGCTCGCCTGGGAATCCTTCGGCGAGGGCTGGGTCAGCGATATCGTCAAGGAATTGAAGCTGAAGGACGTCACCAAGCTCAACGCGGCTTATGGTGAAATCCCCGATCTCTCCAAGGTCGATCCGAAGTCGGATATCGTCTTCACTTGGAACGGCACCACCTCGGGGGTGCGCGTGCCGAACGCTGACTGGATCAGTGCGGATCGCGAAGGCCTGACGATTTGCGACGCGACCTCGGCCGCCTTCGCGCAGCCGCTCGATTTCGCCAAGCTCGACGTCGTCACCTTCTCCTGGCAGAAGGCGCTTGGCGGTGAAGCCGCGCACGGCATGCTGATCCTGTCGCCACGCGCGGTGGAACGGCTCGAGACCTACAAGCCGGCCTGGCCGCTGCCGAAGATCTTCCGGCTCACCAAGGGCGGCAAGCTCAACCAAGGCATCTTCGAAGGCGAGACCATCAACACGCCGTCGATGCTCTGCGTCGAGGACTATCTCGATGCGTTGAACTGGGCGAAGTCGATCGGCGGCCTGAAGGCGCTGATCGCCCGCGCCGACGCCAACACCAAGGCGCTCGCCGACTGGAAGGCGCGGACGCCGTGGATCGACTTCCTGGCCAAGGATCCCGCGATCCGCTCCAACACCTCGGTGTGCCTGAAGTTCACCGATCCCGCGATCACTTCGCTTCCATCCGACGCGCAGGCCGACTTCTGCAAGAAGCTGGTCGCGCTGGTGGAGAAGGAGAACGCCGGCTTCGACTTCGCGTATTACCGCGACGCGCCGGCCGGTTTGCGGATCTGGTGCGGCGCCACCGTCGAAGCCAAGGATGTCGAGCTGCTGACGCAGTGGATCGACTGGGCCTTCGCCGAGACCAAGGCAGCGTTGCCCAAGGCGGCTTAAAAGGGAGGCCTGAGCCGCTTCGCGTAACTCATCATCGTCATGGCCGGGGGCTCGACCCGGCCATCCATCGCGCAAAGTGGCCGGGCGGGCTCCGCGCCCGCGGCCGTCGTGTATTCAAACGCATCGTTCAGCAACGGATCATTCCGATGACAAAACCCAAAGTTCTGATTTCCGACGCGCTGTCTCCCGCCGCCGTGCAGATCTTCAAGGATCGCGGCGTCGAGGTCGACTTCCAGCCCAACCTCGGCAAGGACAAGGAAAAGCTCGCCGAGATCATCGGCAATTACGACGGCCTCGCGATCCGCTCGGCCACCAAGGCGACCGCCAAGCTCATCGAGAAGGCGACGAGGCTGAAGGTGATCGGCCGCGCCGGCATCGGCGTCGACAATGTCGAGATTCCGGCCGCGACCGCCAAGGGCATCATCGTGATGAACACGCCGTTCGGCAATTCGATCACGACCGCCGAGCATGCGATCACCCTGATGCTGGCGCTGGCGCGCGAGATCCCGCAGGCTGACGCCTCGACCCAGGCCGGCAAGTGGGAGAAGAACCGCTTCATGGGCGTCGAGATCACCGCCAAGACCCTCGGCGTGATCGGCTGCGGCAATATCGGCACGATCGTCGCCGACCGCGCGCTCGGCCTGCGCATGAAGGTGATCGCGTTCGATCCGTTCCTGTCGCCGGAGCGCGCCAGGGACATCGGCGTCGAGAAAGTCGAGCTCGACGATCTCTTGAAGCGCGCCGACTTCATCACGCTGCACACGCCGCTGACCGAGAAGACCCGCAACGTGATCGATGCGGCTGCGATCGCCAAGATGAAGAAGGGCGTGCGCATCATCAACTGCGCGCGCGGCGGCCTGGTCGACGAGCAGGCGCTGGTCGACGCGCTGAATTCCAAGCACGTCGCGGGCGCCGCCTTCGACGTGTTCGTCGAGGAGCCGGCGACCTCGAACGTGTTGTTCGGCCATCCCAACGTGATCTGCACCCCGCATCTCGGCGCCTCCACCACCGAGGCGCAAGAAAACGTCGCGCTGCAGGTCGCCGAGCAGATGTCGGACTATCTGCTGTCGGGCGCGATTTCCAACGCGGTCAACTTCCCCTCGATCACCGCGGAAGAGGCGCCGAAGCTGAAGCCGTTCATCGAGCTCGCCGAAAAGCTCGGCTCGTTCGCCGGCCAGCTCACCGAGAGCGGCATCCTCAAGACAGAGATCACCTATGAGGGCCACGTCGCCGAGATGAAGATCAAGGCGATCACCTCGGCAGTGCTGTCGGGCTTGCTGCGTCCGATGCTGGGCGAGGTCAACGTGGTCTCGGCGCCGGTCGTCGCCAAGGAGCGCGGCATGGTGGTGGACGAGGTCGTCCGCGCTGCGCAGAGCGACTATGAAAGCCTGATCACGGTCACCGTCACCACCGAGCGTCAGGAGCGTTCGGTGTCCGGCACCGTCTACGCCGACGGCAAGCCGCGTCTCGTCGACATCAAGGGCATCCGCGTCGACGCCGAGTTCGGCAAGTCGATGATCTACGTGACCAACGAGGACAAGCCGGGCTTCATCGGCGCATTCGCGAGCCTCTTGGGTGATGCGAAAATCAATATCGCGACCTTCCATCTCGGCCGCGTCAAGCAAGGCGGCGACGCCATTGCGCTGGTCGAGGTCGACGGCGCGGTGCCGGCGGAGCTGCTCGCCAAGGTACAGACGCTGCCGCAGGTGAAGCAGGCCAAGGCACTGACGTTCTGAGCCGCTGACGTTTTAAAGGCGCTGGCGTTTCAAACGCTGTTTGAGCGGTCCTCGTCATCGCCCGGGACACCCGGGCATGACGGAGGGAAGATACCGCTCAAGCAGTCCATATTCCGATCTGCGGAACATGACGCCGTCTCCGGTCGCGGAGGCGGCGTTTGTCGTTCCGGGACGTCCGGTATTGCTGTTGCGCCCGCCGAAAAATGTGTACGAACGGGCCACGACGCGCCACAATGACCGTCATCTCAGAGGGAGAAAACAATGCGTGAAGCCGTAATCGTTTCCTACGCGCGCACCGGCCTGGCAAAGTCCGGCCGTGGTGGATTCAACATCACCCCGCCGATGTCGCTCGCCGCGCACGCCATCAAGCACGCGGTCGACCGCGCCGGCGTCGACAAGGAATATGTCGAGGATTGCTATCTCGGCAATTGCGCGCATGGCGCGCCGAACATCGGCCGCCAGGCGGCGCTGCTCGCCGGCCTGCCGAAGTCGACCGCGGGCGTCTCCGTGAACCGCTTCTGCTCGTCGGGCCTGCAGACCATCGCGATGGCCGCCAACTCGATCCGTTCCGACGGCTCCGATTGCATCGTCGCCGGCGGCGTCGAGAGCATCTCGATTCCCGGCGGCGGCTCGCCGAAGGAATCGATCGATCCCGAGCTGCTCAAGACCGCGCCCGACATCTTCATGGCGATGATCGACACCGCCGACATCGTCGCGGAGCGGTACAAGCTCAGCCGCGAATACCAGGACGAGTATTCGCTGGAGTCGCAGCGCCGCATGGCGGCCGCGCAGCAGGCCAACAAGTTCAAGGACGAAATCGTCCCGATGAAGACCAAGATGAAGGTGGTCGACAAGGCGACCAAGGCCGAATCGATCGTCGACTACGTGGTTGATCGCGACGAGTGCAACCGCCCCGAGACCACGCTGGAAGGCCTTGCCAAGCTCGAGCCGGTCAAGGGTCCGGGCAAGTTCGTCACCGCCGGCAATGCCAGCCAGCTCTCCGACGGCGCCGCCGCCGTGGTGCTGATGGAAGCCAAGGATGCCGAGAAGCGCGGCCTCAACCCGCTCGGCCGCTTCGTCGCCTGGGCCTCGGCCGGCTGCGAGCCCGACGAGATGGGCATCGGTCCGGTCTTTGCGGTGCCGAAGCTCCTGAAGCGCCACGGCCTGAAGGTCGACGACATCGATCTCTGGGAGCTCAACGAGGCATTCGCCAGCCAGTGCCTCTATTCGCGCGACCAGCTCGGCATCGATCCCGAGAAGTACAACGTCAATGGCGGCTCGATCGCGATCGGCCATCCCTTCGGCATGACCGGCGCCCGGCTCACCGGCCACCTGCTGCAGGAAGGCCGTCGCCGCAAGGCCAAGTGGGGCGTCGTGACCATGTGCATCGGCGGCGGCCAGGGCGGCGCCGGCCTGTTCGAGATCTACAGCTAAGCGCGCAGTCGGCTGACTGCTCGAGATTTGCAGCACGGCGCCTCCGGGCGCCGTGTTTTTTATGCCGGACTCGCTTCCGCGGTCAT
This sequence comes from Bradyrhizobium sp. BR2003, assembly GCF_009720285.1. Taxonomy (NCBI): domain Bacteria; kingdom Pseudomonadati; phylum Pseudomonadota; class Alphaproteobacteria; order Hyphomicrobiales; family Nitrobacteraceae; genus Bradyrhizobium; species Bradyrhizobium sp. BR2003. The sequence goes on along the minus strand of NZ_SMYJ01000027.1, from coordinate 78,907 downwards.
TGCGAGCGAAGCGAAGCAATCCATTGTCACCGCACATGCGGAAGGACGGATTGCTTCGTCGCTTCAGCGCAAAATTGCCTGGCAATTTTATCGCGATCTCCTCGCAAAGACGGCAGATAGATACCATTGACGCGCCCGCGCCACGCCGCAGCCCCCGCGACGCCACTATCGTGCCGCAGGGAAACCTCAATCGAACCAGTCCCTTCCTCGCTGCGTCTCACCACGAGAAACGGCGCGCAGTCGAGCCCGGCGCGCCGTTCGTCTCGCGCCATGCGGCGGTTTTCCCGGAGGGATGTCATGTGTAGAATTGCGAATTATCTTGTGACCACCAGCCTGGTGCTGGCGGGTACGCTGGTTGCGGGGCCGCTGCATGCGGCCAATCTCGATGCGGCCTCGCAGGTCGATGCCGTGACCGTCTATCCCGATGGTGCGAGCGTCACCCGCGTCATCACGCTGGATTTGCCTGCCGGCGACAACACGCTTATCGCCAAGGATTTCCCGATGGAGCTCGACACGGGCTCGCTGCGGGTGGAGGGCGAGGCGGGCGGCCAGCTGACGATCGGGGCCATCGACGCGCGGCACCCGCGCCCGGTGGAGCCGGCGAACCTGCCTGAGATCGACAAGCGGATCGAGGCGCTGCGGGATCAGCGCGAGGATCTGCAAGGGCTCATCGCGTCGGCCGAAGCGCGGCGCAAATTCGCCGAACATTTCGCCGAGGCAGCGCCGGTCGGGATCGGCGAGAAGGGCGAGGCGCGTCCGGTAAGCGAGTGGCGCGCAGCGTTCTCGGCGGTGGGGGATGAAGTCGCAACTGCCGACAACGCCATCCGCGACGCCGTGCGCAAGCAGCGCGACATCGACCGCGAAATCGTGCGTCTTGAAGCCGATCGTGCCGCCAAGCCGCCGAGCAAGCTCGAGGTACGGATCGAGCTTGCTTCAGCCGCCGCCACCCGCGCGACGCTGCGGGTCACCTATGCGGTTCCCAACGCGCGCTGGACGCCGCTCTATGATGCCCGGCTCGACACCGGCGCCAGGGATCGCAAGCCCGCGATCGAGCTGGTGCGCCGCGCCGAGATCACCCAGTCGACCGGCGAGGATTGGTCGAACGTGGCGCTCGTCGTCTCCACCGTGCGGGTCGCGCGCGGCGGCAATGCGCCCGACCTCCGCTCGCTGATCGTGCGATATCCGCAGCCGCCGCGGCCGCTGGCGAAGCTTTCGGGAGAGGCCAGCATGCGGTCGCGCGAGGCGCTGGCACCCGCGCCGGCCGCTGACGCGGTTCAGCAATTCCGCTTTGGTGGGGGACGCGCGGACGAACTGGAGGCCACCGCCGAGGTCGGCGCCTTCCAGGCCACCTTCAGGATCCCCGGCCGCGTCAGCGTTGCCGCCAATGAGGGCGCAAAGAGCCTGCGCATCTCGACGGCGACGATCACGCCCGATCTCGCGGTTCGCGCCGTCCCGGTGATCGATCCGACCGCGTTCCTGGAAGCAAGCTTCGTGCAGGCCGACGATGCGCCGCTGCTGCCGGGGCAGGTCTCGATCTACCGCGACGGCATCTTTGTCGGCCGCAACCGGATGGCCACGGCCGCCAAGGACGAGACCGTGCGGCTCGGTTTCGGCGCCGACGACAAGGTCAAGATCGAACGCACGGTGGTGAAGCGCAACGAGGGCTCCGCGGGCCTGATCGTGACGACGTCGAAGACCGACGAGCGCGCGTTCAAGACCACGGTGCGCAACGGCCACGACTTCCCGATCAAGGTCGCGATCCAGGATCAGCTCCCGGTCAGCGAGAACGACGATATCGTGGTCGAGATGCTGCCGTCGTCGACGCCTGCGACGACGACCAATCTGCGCGACAAGCGCGGCGTGCTGGAATGGGCGTTCGAGGCCAAGGCCAGCGAAGTCCGTGACGTCAATTTCGCCTGGCGGATGCGCTGGCCGAAGGACAAGGGCGTCGTGATGGTGCCGGCGGGATGACGATTGGAAAACTGCCGTCATTGCGAGGCGTGATGGCGACGCTCGCAATGATGGACCGTCTTCCCGCAAATTCACTGTCATGCCCCGCCTTGAGCGGGGCATCCAGTACGCCGCGGCTTGTCCGTTGAGCTCGGACGCCTCTGCATACTACATCGCCCGGTCGATCCGGGCGACGACACTGTTGTGTGCTGCGACAGCAGCTGCCCTTCACTTCGCCTTCAGGAATTCGCCGACCTCGAGCAGCACGAACTCGTCGTCATCGGCCTTGTTCGGGTCGCGGCTCGAGGAGAACGGCAGGTTGTTGTCGTTGCCGACGATGATGTGGGTGTCGTCGACCCGATCGACATTCTCGATGGTGAAGAACGGGAAAGTGTAGACGCCGTCGTTGAGCGGCTTGCGCGCCCTCTTGTTGGGATCGCGGATCTTCATCAGGTCGATATAGGCGATCTTGCGCACCGGCTTGCCGACATTGGGGTCGGACAGCTCGACCTTGTAGACGCGCTTGAACCTGGCGAGATCAGGGAAACAGTTCTCGCCGCGCTGGCCTTGCGGGCAGGCCTTATCGGCGGTGCCTTCGCCATTGTCGCGTTCGATGACGAGGCCCTGGGCCGGATCGATCATGTTGAAGTCGCCGATCGCATTGCCGTTCTGCTCGAACACGTACTGCCAGTAGCGTCCGGTGAACTTCTCCGCCGCGACGTCGAATTCCAGGATGCGCGAGGCTTCCTTGCCGTCGACCTTCTCCCAATCCTTCTTGTCGGCATCCCACAGCGGGCCTTCGAGCAGGCCGTAGAGGAACTTGCCGTCCTTGGAGGAAGCAAAGCCTTCATAGCCCTTGGAGCGGCGCAGGTTGACGTTGGTGTAGGAGGCGCCGGGCGCGCCCGGCGACTGCACCGCCCAGTGATCCGGCGAACGCACCGGCTTGTAGTCGGCGACAGTCTCGAACACGGCAAGGATCTTGCCGGTCTTGTCGGCCTTGAGGATGTAGGGCCCGAACTCGTCGCCGATCCAGAAAATGTCGTTGATGACCTGGAAGCCCTCGGTGTCGAAGTCGGCACCGGTGAGGTAGCGCTTGGCGGTGTCCTCGTGCACGATGCGGAACGGCACCTTCCTGTCGGGATCGTGCAGGAACACGGTCTCCTGACGCTCGATCTTGCCGCTCGCCCAGTCGATCTTGTGCCGGTTCAGGTACAGCATCGAGTCCGCCGAGTTGTAGCGCGAGCCCATGCCGTTGTCGGTGATCACCCAGAACGAGCCGTCGGGCATCACCTTGATGCCGGAATGGCCCTGCAGCGGCTGGCCCTTGAACGGCAGCGACACGCCGGTCGGCCGCTCATAGGACTTGCCCATCACGGTGCCGATGGCGTCGACGCGCTTGCCGGTGGTGTATTTGCCCGAGGTCTTCAGATCATCAGGGGCGTCGGCGGGGGCGTCGATGAAGCTCTCCGCCGGCATCACGGCATGTCCTGCCAGCGTCGCCGGGTATTCGCCCTCGCTCTGCGCGAACGCCGATGTGGCGAGCAGTATCGAGGCGACGGAGCAGAGCAGGGACAGGCGCATGGTTGATCTCCAAAAGGATAAACGATGCGGTGTTCTCCGAGCCGCCTGTTACAACCGGCTGACAGTTTTGTGAACCGCGGATGTTGCGGCGGGATAAGGCTTGCGGCGTTACGTCGCCTCTCACTCGCAATCCTCATCCTGAGGAGGCCGCGCAGCGGCCGTCTCGAAGGATAGCTGCAAGTGACAGCCGGGCCTCCTGGTTCGAGACGCGCGTACCGCGCTCCTCACCATGAGGGTCTAAACGGGTCGCATCGTTTGCGGCAGCAGGAACGGCGCGCCGTCTCCGGTGTAGGCGACCGCAGCGTCGATCTCGAAGATCTCGCGCAGCGTCTCGGCCTTCATCGCCGCCGTGCGGTCGCCGTCGACGGCTAGCCGGCCGCGGTGCAGCAGCAGGATGCGGTCGGCGAACCGCATCGCGAGGTTGAGGTCGTGCAGGATCGCGATCACGGCGGTGCCGCGCGCGGCGCGCCGGCGCGCCGTTTCGACCAGGTCGATCTGGTGCCGCAGATCGAGGCTCGAGGTCGGCTCGTCCAGCAGCAACAGTCCGGGTCCGTGCAGCGCTTCGCCGCAGGCGAGCTGCACCAGCACGCGCGCGAAATGCGCCCGCTGCTGCTCGCCGCCCGACAGCGTCGGCAATTGCCTGAAACGGAACCGCGCGAGGCCGACCTCGTCGAGTGCCGCCTCGACCAGCGCCCGCGCCATGGCACGCGGGCTTTCGCCGGCGCCCATGCTGACGATTTCCTCGACGGTGAACGGGAAGGTGACGTTGACCTGCTGCGACAGCATCGCGCGGTGCTTCGCCAGCGCGCGTGGTCCGTAGGTTTGCAGGTCGCGCTGCCTGAGCCTGATCGCCCCGCGTGACGGACGCAGGTCGCCCGACAGCATCCGCAGCAGGGTCGACTTGCCGGCGCCGTTGGGGCCGACGATCGCGACCATCTCGCCGGCACCGATCCGCAGCGACACCGCATCGACCAGCGTCGCGCCGCCGACCGTCATGGATACCGACTGCGCTTCGAGCAGGGCCGTCACAGCGACACCAGAGAGCGCTGCCGCAGCAGCATGGCGAGGAAGAACGGCGCGCCGATCGCCGCCGTCAGGATGCCGATCGGCATTTCCGCGGGCGCCACGATGGTGCGCGCCACGGTGTCGGCGCCGACCAGGAGGATGGCACCGAGCAGTGCGGACGCCGGCAGCAGCAGCCGATGCGCGGGCCCGATCACCAGCCGCAACAGATGCGGCACCACGATGCCGACGAAACCGACCACGCCGCAGACCGAGACCGCGCCCCCGGTCATCGCCGACACCAGCACGATCGAGATCCGCTTCAGCCGTTCGACGTCGACGCCGCTGTGGAACGCCTCGGCCTCGCCGAGCACCAGCACGTCGAGCCCGCGCGCGATCGAGAGGCAGGCGACCAGCGCCACCGCCAGCACCGGCGCCAGCGCCGTGAGCTTGCTCCAGGTCGCGCCGCTGAGCGAGCCGAGCAGCCAGAAGGTGATGTCGCGAAGCTGGCGATCGTCGGCGACGAACACCAAAAGGCCGATGCCGGCATTGGCGATCGCGGCGATCGCAAGCCCGGCCAGCAGGAAGATCGCAATCGATGTCCGGCCGCCGCGGCTGGCGATGCCGTAAAGCACGATGGTCGTGAGCAGCGAGCCGGCAAAGGCCGCGATCGGCAACAGCTGGTGTTGCAGGAAGCGCAGGCTTTCGCCGAGCTGGCTGTCGGTGAACACGATCGCGGCCGCCGCGGCAAACGCGCCGCCGGAGGAGACGCCGACCAGCGCGGGGTCGGCGAGGGGATTGCGGAACAGGCCCTGCATGATCGAGCCTGATACGGCAAGGAGTCCGCCGACCATCGCCGCCGCTGCGATCCGCGGGATGCGGATCGACCACACCACGAGCTGGTCGCGTGCGAGCAGCGGGTTGGCGACACTATCAGCCCATAGCCCAAGCGCTGCCGGAAGCCGCGCCATGGGAATGCCGGCGGCCCCGACCGTCAGGGCGACCAGCGCGGTCGCCGCGAGCGCCGCAAGCAGGCAGAGCAGGGTGAGTGTCGCGGCCGGCCGCAGCGACATGCCGGCACGCCGCTGTTTCGCACGCCCGCGGCGATCGGCGAGCCCGCTCACTGCCGGCAATTCGCGGTCGGCGCTGCCGGCTTGAAGTTGTCGGCCTCCGGCGCCAGCGCCGGATAGAGTTTGATCGAAAGGTCGCGTGCCGCGGCCGCGGTGCGCGGTCCGAAGCCGAGCAGATAAAGGCCTTCCATCGAGATGAAGGCCTTGTTGGCCGCGACCGGTGTCAGCGCGAAGGCCGGATGCGCGAACACGGCATCCGACGTCAGCGAGTCCTTGCCGCGATCGATCGACAGCACGACATCCGGTTTCGCCGCCACGATGGCCTCGTCATTGACCGGCTTGTAGCCGTCGTAACCGTCGATGGCGTTGACGCCGCCGGCAAGCCGGATGATTTCGTCCGCGGCGGTCTTGTGGCCCGCGGCCATCGCCCGGCCATTCAACAGCGACATCACGAACATCACGCGCACCGGCTTCGTCACCTTGGCGCGCAGCGCGCGCAGTTGCGCGAGATCGCTCTCCACCGCCGTGGTCAAGCAGGCGGCGCGCGGATCGACACCCATGGCGTGGCCCACCAGCCTGATCTTCTCGACCAGCCCGGCCTCCGAGAACGTCTCCGGCACCAGCACCAGCGGCACCTTGGCCGCCTCGAGCACGTCCATGGTCTCCTTCGGCCCGGAGCCCTGCACCGCGAGCACCAGCGACGGATGCAGGCCGAGCACGCCCTCCGGCGACAGCTGGCGCATGTAGCCGACGTCGGGCTTCTCGCGCAGCGCAGCCGGCGGGTAGAGGCTGGTCGCATCGACGCCGGCGATGCGGTCCTCGAAGCCGAGCGCATAGAGGATCTCGGTGATCGCGCCGCCGATCGAGACGATCCGCGACGGGTTGTCGATCACGACGTCGCGGTCGCGTGCGTCATGCACGGTGATGCTCTCGGCCGTCACGGCTTCGATCGGCAGCAAGCAGGAGAAGGCGAGCAAGGCGAGCGTGCGACAAATTGTCATCGGGGCCGTCACTTCGTGAGGATCAGCTTGTTCTGCGAGGTCAGCCGCAATCGGTAATGTTCGTCGCCATGCATGATGATGATCTCGCGCTCCGCCGCGAACAGCTCGCGACTGTCGAGACGATTTCCGCGCATGATCAGCGTTTTGGCCGCTCCGGATGCAGGCTCGGTCTGCTTTCCGGCTGCGCCGATATTGTCTCCGGAAGCTGCGGACATATCGTGGTGGCTGCGCCTGCGAAAATTTTCAAATGGTGTTTGCTTGTATAAGCGGGCGAAGGCGCATTCCAACGGCTGCACTTTACAATCGATATAAACAGCGCCGCCGCATTCTTGACCGTTTTGTTGCGGGCCCGTAACCAATCCTCACGCGATGCAGGCGGGTGGCTTGCACCGCGATGTAGCCAGCAAACCGCTCGTCAGAGCGCACGCCAGCCAAACCAGACAAGCGATGATCAGGCTGGGGCTAGAATGGCTGACGGGGCTAGGGTTTCGCGCGCCCTGATTTTGGGCGCGTCGATGTTTTCATTTACGGCGGCACTGCCGGAACGCGGGTTCGCGCAGACCGCCGATCCGTCGGCTGTGCGTCCTTCGACCGAGCGGCCGAAGCAGAAGCTGAAGCCGGCGGCCGAAGCTCAGGCGGCGCCGGCGGCGCTGAATGCGCGCTCGCAGATCGGCGCGGTGCCGGTGCAATCGCTCGACACCATCACGGCGGTGGCGTCCAAGACCGAGGAGCGCGCGATCGATGCGTTGGCGCCGGTCAGCTCCGTCACCCTGGAGAAGATCCAGGGCCTGCAGCCGAACCGGCTCTCCGATATTCTCTACAATGTGCCCGGCGTCTCGGTCCAGGAGCGCGGCGACGATCCGGCGACCGTCATCAACATCCGCGGCCTGCAGGATTTCGGCCGTGTCGCTGTCGTCGTCGACGGCGCGCGGCAGAACTATCAGCGCACCGGCCACAATGCCAACGGCTCGTTCTTCCTCGATCCCGAATTGATCGGCGGCGTCGACGTGGTGCGCGGCCCGACCGCGAACATCTACGGCTCCGGCGCGATTGGCGGCGTGGCCTCGTTCCGCACCAAGGACATCGACGACGTGGTGCGTCCCGGCGAGCGCTGGGGTGTCGACATGTCGGGCTCCTACGGCACCAACACGGACCGCGGCATGGGCTCGGTGTTCGGCGGCGTACGCGTCGATCCGAATGTCGATGTGTTCGGCGGCGCGGTCTATCGCACCCAGGGCAATTACAAGGACGGCGTGGGCACCGAGATCGGCAACACCGGCAACGATATCGCGGCCGGCCTGATGAAGGTGACGTTCCGCCCCGCCGAAGGCCACGAGTTCAAGATCGGCGGCATCTTCCAGGACTACCAGTATAATATCGGTCAGCCGAACCGCGGCGCGACCACGACGGCGGCGCCGCTCGCCGCCATCGCGGGCTCCTCGGTCTACGCCTCCGATGCCAAGAATTACACCGGCACCTTGAGCTGGCGATATTCCAAGCCCGACGACATGCTGTTCGACTGGAACATCTCGGTCTACGGCAACCGTACCGACAACGACCAGGTCAAGACCTACAACAACCGCATCACCACCGGCGGCGGGGTCTGCACGCTCGCCAATCCCGGCAACAACATCTCCGGCTGCGTCGGCGACAAGCGCGGCTATTTGCTGGACACCGTCGGGATCGACGTCAACAACACCTCGCGCTTCAATTTCGGCGACTGGCGCAACGCCGTGACCTACGGCTTCGACGCCTTCCGCGACGATGTCGAGACCTTCGACTCCCGCGGCAATTCCAACGTCACGACGCCGGGCGGCCAGCGCACCGTGTCCGGCGGCTTCGTGCAGCTGAAGCAGAACTATTCGACCTGGCTCGAGCTGATCAGCGCTGTCCGCTACGACCATTACGAGCTCAATTCGATCAACACCACGACCAGCGGCGACCGGCTGTCGCCGAAGATCACGCTCGGCGTCACGCCGGTTGCCGGCTTCACGCCCTATGCGAGCTATGCCGAAGGCTATCGCGCGCCGTCCATCACCGAGACCCTGATCGCGGGTGGCCATGCCACCGGCGGCGGGCCGGCGCTGTTCAATTGCCCCGACGGCACCAGCGGCCTGTTCTGCTTCGTCCCCAATGCGGCGCTGCGGCCGGAGGTCGGCAAGAACAAGGAAGCCGGCATCAATCTGAAATATGACGGCATCTTCACGGCGAGCGACTCGTTCCGCGGCAAGATCAACGTGTTCCGCAACGACGTTGACGGCTATATCGATCTCGTCGCGTCGGCGCCGACCCTGACGCCGTTCGGGCGGTTCAGCCAGTTCTATCAGTACCAGAACATCGCCCACGCCCGCATCGAGGGTTTCGAGCTCGAGACGATGTATGACGCCGGTGACTGGTTCGTCGGCGTCGCCGGCCATTTGATGCGCGGCCGGAACACCCAGACCAATGTCGGGCTCGCCACCATCACGCCGCGCAAGGTGACGACGACGGGCGGCGTCCGCCTGCTCGACCGTTCGCTGATCATTGCCGCGCAATGGTCCTCGTTCGGCGCCAACAACGATCTGCCGGCGGGCTATCTGCCCTCGACCGGCTACGAGCTCGTCAATCTCTATCTGACCTGGAACGCCACCAAGGACATCACCTTCACGGCGTCGGTCGACAACCTCTTGAACCAGTACTACCGGCCTTATGCGATCCCGGGCTCCTCGACCGACGGCACGACGCAGAACGACGTGCTGTTCTCGAGCCCCGGTCCGGGCACCGTTTACAAGGCCGGGCTCAGGATTCACCTAGGTGGAGCGTAACGCGAGACGCCGATCATTCCATCCAGGTTGCTCCGGCCGCGCTGGTGCCCCCAGCGCGGCTTTGGCGCGTTCATGTTATTAACGAGATCATCCGGCAGGATCCAGACATCCGCCGTCAAACAGGAGAGAGTTTTCATGTTCATCGCAATGAACCGGTTCCAGGTGATCAAGGGCAAGGAACAGGCGTTCGAGACGGTCTGGAAGACGCGCGAATCCTATCTCGGCGATCTGCCGGGCTTCGTCGAATTTCATCTGGTGAAGGGCCCCGAGGCCGAGGACCACACGCTCTATGCGACCCACACCGTGTGGGCCAGCAAGGCGGCGTTCGAGGACTGGACGAAGTCCGACGCGTTCCGCCGCGCCCATTCGCGCGCCGGCAACGAGACCGGCGGCAGCCTCTATCTCGGCCACCCGAAATTCGAGGGCTTCGAGGTGCTGATCACCGAGCGCGCGAAGAGCCCGGCGTGACGGAGGCGGCCGTGCAGAACGCGGAGCTTGCGGGATTGAAGGCCTATATGGCCGACAATCCCGGCGCGGTCATCGAGGATGTTGCGCGCGAGCGCAAGGTGACGCTGCGCGCGGTGCTCGAGGCGCTCCCCGAGACCATGGTGCGGATCGGCCCCGGCGAGTTTGACGCCGCGATGCAGGACATCGCGGAGTGGGGCGAGGTGACGCTGATCGTGCACACCGATGACGCGATCTTCGAGTTCACAGGCGCCATTCCGAACGGCGAGGTCGGCCGCGGCTATTTCAACCTGATGCAGCCGAAGGGCTTGCACGGCCATCTGAGGCACGAGCGCTGCGCGGCGATCGCCTTCGTCGAGCGGCCTTTCATGGGCAAGGTGTCGGCGTTCATCGCCTTCATCAATCGCGACGGCGGCATCATGTTCAAGGTGTTCGTCGGCCGCGACGAGACGCGCGCGCTGCGCGGCGATCAGCAGGCGCGCTTCCATGCGCTGGCGGACCGCCTCGCGCCGAAGGCGGGCTGACACCAACGAGGGACGGGAGGCGACCATGTCGCAGCGCTGGCTTGGGCGAAGCATCTGGATGGCGGCATCTGCCTTACTCGGCATGCTGCCGGGCGCGAGTCTTGCCGCAGCCGACGCCGCACTGCTGCCGCGCAACCTCTCGCCCTGGGGCATGTTCGAGAGCGCCGACATCGTCGTGAAGGCTGTCATGGTCGGGCTCGCCTTCGCCTCGCTCGTTACCTGGACGGTCTGGCTCGCCAAGACCGTCGAGATCCGCCGCAAGACCGCGCTCGCCCGGCAGCGGATCGGCCTGCTGGAACGCGATACCCAGCTTGCCGAGGCCGAGCAGGCGAGCCGCGACGGCAACGATGCGGTGGCGCAGATCGTGCAGTCGGCCTCGCGCGAGGCTGCGCTGTCCGGCGGGATGTTCGACGACGGCTTCAAGGAGCGCATCGCGCTGCGGCTCGAGCGGGTCGAAGCAGCGATGTCGCGGCAGATCGCGCGCGGCACCGGTGTGCTGGCGACGATCGGCGCCACCGCGCCGTTCGTCGGCCTGTTCGGCACGGTGTGGGGCATCATGAATGCCTTCATCGGCATCTCCGAGGCCCACACCACCAATCTCGCGGTGGTCGCGCCCGGCATCGCCGAGGCGCTGCTTGCGACCGCGCTCGGCCTGGTCGCTGCGATTCCGGCCGTCGTGATCTACAATCACCTGACCCGTTCGATCGCGTCCTATCGCGCGTTGCTCGGCGACGCCTCCGTCATGGTGATGCTGCTGGTCAGCCGCGAGGGCGGTCGCAGCCTGTTCCGGCTGGCGCGCGCTGCGGAGTAGGCGATGGGCGCGAAGCTTGGCACAGGCGGCGCGTTCGGCGGCAGGCGCCGCGGCGATGACGATCTGGTCGAGGCGCACGAGATCAACGTCACGCCGTTCATCGACGTGATGCTGGTGCTGCTCATCATCTTCATGGTGGCGGCGCCGCTTGCGACCGTCGATCTCGGCGTCGATTTGCCGACCTCGACCGCCGAGCCGCAGCCGCGGCCCGACAAGCCGGTGTTCGTCACCGTGAAGCCGGACCTCTCCGTCGCGGTCGGCGAGGACGTGATCGCGCGCGATGCACTGACGTCAACGCTCGATGGCGCCACGCAAGGCAAGAAGGACGAGCGCATCTTCCTGCGCGCCGACAAGGCGGTCAGCTATGGCGATCTGATGGAGGTGATGAACCTGCTGCGCAACGCCGGCTATCTCAAGATCGCGCTGGTCGGCCTCGACGGACGTAGCTGATCCATGAATGCGTACGCGCTTCATGATGCGGGCGGCGAGATCCGGCTGAGGCGCTGGGGCCTGTCGGCGGTTGCGATGCTGGCGGCGCATGCGGCGTTGCTCGCGCTCGGGATGACGTGGGTCTCGGCGCCGCCGCCGGGCGTCGCCGTGCCGGCGGTGCTGGTCGACCTGACGCCGATCACCTCGGCGCCGAAGATTTCGAAGACCGAGCTGCCGCCGGGCCCGGCGATGCAGGAGGCCGACGCGTCGCCGCCGGCACCTGCCGCCGCGCAGCCCGTGCAGCAGGAGATCGCGCCAACGCCGATGCAGGAGAAGCCCGACGTCGTCGCGCCGCCGGAGCAGAAGCAGCAGATCACGCCGCCGCAACCCGAGCCCGCGAAAGTCGTTCCGGAGACGAAGCCCGAACCGGTCAAGCCGAAGGTGGCTCGCCGGGAAGCCAAGAAGCCGTCCGAGGCAACGCCGGCACCGCGCACCAGCGCGCCGAGCCGCGCCGAATGGCAGGCGCCGGCGGCCTCCGCGATCAGCGCGGGCGCAGCGGCGTCAGCGATCGCGGCCTATAACGCCCGCGTCCGCGCTCATCTGCTGCGCTTCCATTCCTATCCCGCGGGCGGCAACGGCCAGCGCGGCGTGGTCCGCCTGGTGTTCACGCTCGGCCGCGGCGGACAGGTGCTGTCGAGCCACCTCGGCGGCTCCTCCGGCAATCCGACCTTCGACGCGCGGGCGCTGGCGATGGTGCGCCAGGCGCAGCCGTTTCCGGCGTTTCCGTCCGAGATCACGCAGGGCTCGATGGGTTTTTCCGTGCCGGTCGCGTTCGTGCCGCGGTAGATCTCCTTCACCGTCACCCTGAGGAGGCTGCGAAGCAGCCGTCTCGAAGGGGCGACGGCCCCACAGGTGGCCGTGCATGCTTCGAGGCTCGCTCCGCGAGCACCTCAGCGTGACGGGGATGGAGTGAGCTCGCCTCGATTTTCCATCCCCGCTCGCTACTCCTTTACCGCCCCCGTCAGCGACGACACGTAGTAGTCGACGAACAGCGAGTAGAACAGCGCGACCGGCAGCGAGCCGAGCAGTGAGCCTGCCATCAGCGCGCCCCACTGGTAGACGTCGCCGGTGACGAGCTCGGTCAGGATCGCGACCGGCACCGTCTTGTTGGCGCCGCTCTGGATGAAGGCGAGCGCGTAGATGAACTCGTTCCAGGACAGCGTGAAGGAGAAGATGCCGGCCGAGATCAGGCCGGGCACCGCGAGCGGCAGCGTGATCCGCCACAGGATCTGCAACCGCGTCGCGCCGTCGACCAGCGCGCATTCCTCGAGCTCGTAGGGGATCGACTTGAAATAGCCGATCAGGAGCCAGGTGCAGAACGGCACCAGGAAGGTCGGATAGACCAGGATCAGCGCCAGCGGAGAATCGAACAGGCCGAACTGCACGATCACGGTGGCGAGCGGAATGAACAGGATCGACGGCGGCACCAGATAGGCGAGGTAGATGCCGAGGCCGACATAGGGACTGCCGCGGAAGCGCAGCCGCTCGATCGCGTAGGCGGCGAGCGTCGAGGCGAACAGCGACAGGAAGGTCGAGCCGATCGCCACCAGCATGGTGGTCTTCAGCCAGCGCGGATAGGCGGTGTCGAACAACAGATGCTTGATATGCGCGAGCGTCGGCGAGGTGATCCAGAACGGATTGTGCTCCTTGTAGTTCAGGAGCTCGGCGTTCGGTTTGAACGAGGTGACCGCCATCCAGTAGAACGGAAACAGCAGGATCAGGATGAAGCAGGCGAGCGGCAGATAGATCATCACCACGCGGCGGGCGCGGGAGTCCCACGCCATCGTGTCGGGCGTGGCGCTGGCGACGTTGGAGGATTGGGCTGCAACGTCAGTCATTGGCTTCTCCCTGCTGCCATTTGCGGCGCGCGAGGCCGAAGTAGCTGAACAATGTCGCGAACACCAGGAACGGGATCATCGAGACGGCGATCGCGGCACCCTCGCCGAGTTCGCCGCCGGCGATGCCGCGCTGGAACGCCAGTGTCGCGAGCAGATGGGTCGAGTTGACCGGGCCGCCGCGGGTGATGGCGTAGACCAGCTGGAAGTCGGTGAAGGTGAAGATGATCGAGAACGTCATCACGATCGCCAGGATCGGCATCATCATCGGGAAGGTGATGTAGCGGAAGCGCTGCCAGGAGGTGGCGCCGTCGAGCATCGCCGCCTCATAGAGCGAGGGCGAGATGGTCTGCAGTCCCGCCAGCAGCGAGATCGCGACGAACGGGATGCCGCGCCAGATATTGGCGGCGATCAGCGAGAACCGCGCCGGCCAGGGCGAGCCGAGGAAGTCGACATTGCTGTCGCGCCAGTGCAGCACGTCGACCAGGAGATAGGAGATGATCGAGAACTGCGGATCGTAGATCCACCAGAACGCCAGCGCGGAGAGCACCGTCGGCACGATCCACGGCAGTAGCACGATGGCGCGGATCAGGCTCTTGAACGGGAAATGGTTGTTGAGCAGCAGCGCCAGCCAGAAGCCGAGCGCGAACTTTCCGAAGGTTGCGACCGCGGTGTAGAAGATCGAATAGAACACCGCGTTCCACCACAAGGGATCCTTGAGCAGATACTGGAAGTTCTCAAGTCCGATGTAGATGCCGCGCTGGCCGATCGTGGTGTCGGTGAAGGCGAGCCAGATGCCGAGGCCCAGCGGATAGGTGAGGAACACCAGCAGCAGGCCGATCGCCGGCGCAAGGCACATCACGATCAGGAACGGCTTGTAGTCGAACAGGCGCGCGAGCCAGCCCGGCTGGTGCAAGGCCGCGCCGCGTGAGGGGAGAGTAGTGACAGACATCAGGTTCTTGTCTCGGTCCGACTTGCAGGGTCATTCCGGGATGGTGCGTTAGCACCAGACCCGGAATCTCGAGATTCCGGGTTCGATGCTACGCATCGCCCCGGAATGACAGCGGCTTGAGGTCGATCTTACCGGCCTTGCCGCCGGAAGTACCGCTTGGCGCGCTGTTCCGCTTCGGCGGCTGCGGCTTCGGGCGTTGCGGCGTCGGTCGCGACCGAGGCGCACATCTGCACCAGCACATAGTCGGCGTTGACGGCACCGGTCGCGGTCGAGATCGGCCCCTTGTAGCCGTTGTAGTACGGGCTCCGCATCGTGTCCTTGAAGATCGCGACCTTGGGGTCGCTCGACCACACTGCGGCGGCGGCATAGGCCGCCAGCGGCTGCGACCAGTAGCCGGAGTTGGCGTTGAGCCACGGCTCGTACTGTTCGTGCTCGAGCATGAACTGCAGGAACGCCTTCGCCGCGTTGGGATACTTGCTGTGCTTGAACACCATCGCGTTCAAGGTCAGGCCGGACATCGGAGAGGTCGGGGCCAGCCCCTTGATCAGGAACTGATGCGCGGTGTCGTCGGCGATCGCCTTGGTCGCGGGATCGTTCTTCAGCGAGAAATACAGCGAGACGCCGTTTGCGGTCAGGCCGATCTCCTGCGACGAGTAGGCGCGGTTGTTGGAAACGTCGTTCCAGGACGGGGTGCCGGCGATGAAGGTCGGATAGAGCTCCTTCAGATATTTCAGCGCCGCGATCGTCTCCTTGCTGTTGATGATGATGTTGCCTTCCTCATCGAGCAGCGCGGCGTTGTGCGACCACAACAGCCAGTTGGCGAAGCCGTTGCCGTCACCGACCGCGTTGCCGAGTGCGAAGCCCGCGGGCTTGCCGGCCGCCTTCAGCTTCTTGCAGAGTTCGAGGAAGCCGGCGTGGTCCTCCGGCACCTTGTCGAAGCCGGCGGCGTTGACCAGCGACTTGCGGTAGACCAGCGGGCCGCCCGAGGCGCCGAACGGCAGGCCGACCCAGCTCTTCGACTTCGAGCGCATGCCGTACCGGCGCGCCAGCGTGAGCCATCCGCCATAGCGCTTGTCGAGATAGTCGGCAACATCGGTCAGCTCGATCAGCTTGTCGATATAGATGTGCGGCGCGTCGCCGAAGCCGATGATGATGTCGGGGCCGGCGCCGGAGTTCGAGGTCACGGCAGTCTGCTGGTTGATGTCCTCCCAGCCGACGAAGTCGACCTTGATGTCGACACCGGTCTTGTCGGTGAATTTCTTGGCGTTGGCGCGGAACACGTCCTCGTCGGCCTGGACGAAGCGCACCGGCCGCAGCATGCGCAAGGTGGCGTCCTTTTCGATCGGCAGCGACGGCGCCGCCACGTCGGCAGCCTTCACCTTCGAGGCCTCCTGCGCCGAGGCGCCGGTGACCGCCAGCGCCGCCGTGGAAACCCCCAGCGCCAGCGCGTCGCGACGCGTGATCTCGTACTTCATGTCGTTCGCACTCCCGTTCTTATTGTTTCGTTGTTGTCTTTCCTTACCGGCGTTTGGCCGCCGGTGAAGGTGTCTTAGTCTCGGCGCCAGCCGCGCAAAGGGCCCGCAAGAGACGGGCCCCGCACGAAAAGCGCGTTCCCGCCCTAGCTGTTCGGACCGCGATCCATGCTGACGGGCTGCCAGCGGCGCAACGCGGTGTTTTGCAGCACCGACGGGTTGACGCAGCTTACCGGCCACATGCCTTGCAGCACTAGTGACAATTCGTAGCCCACCCGGCGCTTGCGCGCCTCGTCAAAACGTGCCGACGCCGAGGCGACATGGGCGGTCAAGGTAACATTGTCCATCCCGAGCATCGGATTGTTGTGCGACGGGGGCTCCTTTTCCAGCACGTCGAGCGCGGCGTGGGCGATCCAGCCCTCCTGCAGCGCCTTGATCAGCGATTCCTCGTCGACCGTGGCGCCGCGGCCGGTGTTGATGAAGATCGCCGACTTTTTCATCTGGCGAAAATGCTTCTCGGTCAGCATGTGGTGCACTTCGGGCCGCGCCGGGGCGTGCATCGAGACGAAATCCGACTGCGACAGCACCTCCGACAGCGTCGAGGGGATCACGCCGTGGTCGTACATCAGGGTTTCCTGGATGAAGGGATCGTAGGCCACCATCCTGAGGCCGAACGGCGCGGCGCGCTTGGCCACCGCGCGGGCGACCCGGCCGAACGAGATGAAGCCGAGCGTCTGGCCCATCAGCCGCGGAATCTTCAAAAGCGCCGGACGGCCCTCGGCCCAGCGGCCGGTGCGCACCATCTTGTCCTGCTCGATCAGGCGGCGGAAGCCGGTGAGCAGCAGCATCATGGCGTGGTCGGCGACCTCCTCGATGAAGGTGTCGGGGATGTTGGTGACGGGGATGCCGCGGGCGGTCGCGGCCTTGACGTCGACCGAGTCGACGCCGACGCTGCCGAGCGTGATCACCTTGCAGTTCTCGAGCGTGTCGATGACCGCCTTGGTGATCGGCATGCCCTTGGCGTAGATCGCGTCCGCGGTGCGTGCCGCCGCGATGAATTCGGCCTCATTGGCCGGTGCCTCGACGATCTCGGCGCCGATCGGATCGAGCGCCTCGCGCTCATAATCGTAGCCGCCGCCGGCGACCGTGAAGCTCGCGCCCTTCGGCGTGACCACCCTGAATTTCGACATTGTCTGCTCCCGATGTGAGTCTGCTGTTCTTGCTTCTTGCTGGTTTGCTTCTTGATCTTGCTGCTTGGTCTTCTTGCTTCTTGGGGCGCGGCTTGCATCACCGCCCTCCCATGCTTGTACGCGAGCCGCGCTGTTGTCTCCACAATTGCCGGTTGGTCCGCGGCCTGATTCTCCGGGCTTCTACGGGGAACCCCCGTAACCATCAGGTAAAGGGTCTCACATTACGGTGAGCCGAATCAATCCGCCAATCGCGTCGCGTTCCCCGCCTCTTCTGGAGATCCCCGTGAAGCTGTCAAATTTGAAGATCACCCCCAAGCTCGGCATTCTGGTGGGGGTGACCCTCCTTGGCCTGTGTACGGCCGGCATCCTCGCCGGTCACTTGATGCAGCGAGAGATGCTGAATGCGCGCATCGACCAGGCCAAGGCCATCGTCGAGATGGCGAAGAACATGGCGGCGGGCCTGAAGAAGGATGTCGATGCCGGCAAGCTGACCAGGGAAGCGGCACTGGCCGAGTTCGGCAAGCGTGCCAACACCCTGACCTACGACAACGGCGCCGGCTATCTGTTCGGCACCGACTACAGCGGCATCACGGTGCTGGCGCCCGATCCGAAGCAGGTCGGAACCAATCGCATGGACGTCGTGACCAATGGTCGCAAGCTCTCGCAGGAACTGATGGACGGCGTGAAGGCCAAGGGCGAGATCCTGCTGTTCTACGATTATGTGAAGCCCGGCCAGGAGACGCCGATCCGCAAGCTCGGCTACGCCGTCGCGGTGCCCGGCTTCGACATTTATCTCGGCACCGGCGCCTATCTCGACGATATCGATGCCAAGATGCGGCCGATTGCCTGGCTGCTCGGCCTCGCGATCCTCGGCATCGGCATCGTTTCCGGTTCGGTCGCCTGGCTGATCGGCCGCAGCATCTCCCGTCCGCTCAACCTGCTCGGCGCCCGCATGCGCGACATCGCCGACGGCAAGCTCGACGGTGACATCCCCGGCGTCGGCCGCGGTGACGAGGTCGGCGCGATGGCGGCCACGGTTCAGGTCTTCAAGGACAACGCGGTTCGCATCCGCGGCCTGGAACAGGCCGAGGCCGAGACCAAAGCGCGTGCGGAGGCCGAGCGCCGTGGTGCGATGGAGAATATCGCCAACGATTTCGAGCGGAGCGTGAACGGCATCGTCCGCACGGTGGCCTCCGCTGCCGCCGGCATGCAGACCACGGCGCAGTCGATGACCGCGACCGCAAGCGATGCCAGCGCGCGGGCCGCGACCGTCGGCGCTGCGTCCGACAGCGCCTCCAACAATGTCGGCACCGTCGCCGCGGCCGCCGAGGAGCTCTCCAGCTCGGTTGCGGAGATCTCCCGCCAGGTGGCGCGCTCCAGCGAGGTCGCGAGCCAGGCGGTGGCCGATGCCGAGCGTACCAACGCGACCGTGCAGGCGCTCTCCACCGGCGCCGAGAAGATCGGCGAGGTGGTCAAGCTGATCCACTCGATCGCGGCCCAAACCAACCTGCTCGCGCTCAATGCCACCATCGAGGCGGCGCGCGCCGGGGAATCCGGCCGCGGTTTCGCGGTGGTCGCCTCCGAAGTGAAGGCGCTGGCCAACCAGACCGCGAAGGCGACCGAGGAGATCTCGGCGCAGGTCGCCGCGATGCAGGCTTCCACCGGTGAGGCCGTGACCTCGATCGGCGGCATCACCGCGACCATCGCGCAGATGAGCGAGATCACCGCCTCGATCTCCACCGCGATCGACCAGCAGGGCGATGCGACGCGCGAGATCGCGCGCAACATCCAGCAGGTCGCGGCCGGCTCGAGCGAGATTTCCGCCCATATCGGCGGCGTCACGTCAGCGGCCGCCGCCACCGGCACCGCGGCCGGCGACGTGCTGTCGAATGCCCGCGAGCTCGACACGCAATCGGGCATGCTGCGCAATGCGGTCGACGAGTTCCTGCACAAGGTGCGCGCGGCGTAAGGCCGACGCGATCAATCGACATCAACGTGATGCCCGGGCTTGTCCCGGGCATTCGCGTTCTGGGACGTGCGGAAGAGGACGCCTACTGCTTCTCGATCCCGGCGTCGGTGATCAGCTTCTCCCACAGCACGAGCTGCTCCTTGAGAAATGCCTCGAACTCCTCGGGCGTGCCGGAGAATGCCTCCATGCCACGCTCGGCGAGCTGGCTTTTGATGTCCGGCCGTTCGATGATCTTGCGGATCTCCGCATTCAGCCTGACCACGACGTCCTTCGGCATGTTGGCGGGGCCGAGATAGCCTTGCCAGGAGGTGATATCGAAGCCCTTCACGGTGTCGTCCATCGTGGGCAGGTCCGGCAGCAGCGCCGACTTGCGCTTGGTGGTGACGGCGAGCGGCTTCAGCACCTTGGCGTTGACGTGCGGCAGCCCGGTCGGCACGTCGATGAACATCATCGAGATGCGGCCGGCGATGACGTCGGTCAGTGCCGGCGGTGAGCTCTTGTAGGGCACATGCAGAAGGTCGATGCCGGCGAGGCGCGCGAAGGTCGCGCCGGAGACGCTCGCCGACGACGAGCCGCTGGCGTAGCTGTACTTGCCCGGCTCCTTCTTGGCGAGCGCGATCAGCTCGGCGACCGAGTTCGCCGGGATGTCCGGATGGATCACCAGCATGAAGGGCAGGTCGCCGGTGCGCGCGATCGGCGTGAAATCCTTGATCGGATCGTAGGTCATGGTCTTGAGCAGATACGGATTGGCCGAGTGCGTCGTGTTCGTGGTGACGAACAGTGTGTAGCCGTCGGGGGCGGAGCGGGCGACATAGTTCGCCGCGATTGACCCGTTGGCGCCGGCCCGGTTGTCGATCACCATGCCGACGCCGAGCGCAACTCCGAGCTCCTTGGAGATCAGCCGCGTCGTGGTGTCGGTGCCGCTGCCGGCGGCGAACGGCAGCACCAGCGTAATGTTGCGGGTGGGATAGGTCTGGGCAAGTGCCGCATCGGATATCGCCGCAAGCGCGGCGGCGGCCGCAGCGGCCAGGCGGCAGTATCGTCTCAATCCCATGATCATGTCGTCGTCCCCCCGCGCAGGCCCTGAACAGGCCCATTGCGGCCGAAGCTAGCCCGGCCGCCATGGCTGCGGAAGCCGTGCCGGGAGCAGCCTTTCGCCGCATGGCCACTCCCGGGCCGTCGCAGGGGCGCGCTGCCGAAAATATCAAAAACAACCCCATGCAAAGGAGCCGGTGGCGGCCGGCGCCCGACCAGGCAACTTGACACGTCGGGCAAATCAGCGTCATATTCCGATATTCAGAAAATCAGTCGTGGGGCGCTACGATCCCGCCGGGAAGACCTGCGCGACGTGAAACGCCTTGGTGGTGATGAGCCACCGGCCGTCGATCCGATGAAACACCAGATGGTCGATGAAGCCGGTTTGGCCGGCCCTGACGCGCACCTTGGCGATGGCCAGATCGGACGCGGTCTGGTCGATGCTGATGATGGCTTCCTCGCGCGGCGATTTCATCGACGCCGGCGAGGGACGGCTGCGGATGAAGTCGCGGAATTCCGCGGCCGACCGCACCGTGTGCTTGCCGTCCCGGATGCCGTGCACGATGCAGGCATCGGCGAAGACGTCGCGGAACCGGCTATCGTCGACGTCGTACATCAGGTTGAAATATCCATCGATCGCGGATGCGATGGCCTCGATGTCGCTCATTGCAAAATCTCCCTGGCGGATGATGTGGCGGTGGCCTCACCGGATCGAACCGGTGATCTGCGCCGACAGTGGCCGATATGGTGGCGGAGTGCTACGACTGGGCGGTCATCTCTTGGATGACTGAAAGGCATCGGCATGGACGAAGTTGACGGTCGGCTGGTTGGCGGCCTGGTGGTCCTCGCGGCGCTGGCGGATGCGCGCAGTTTTGGCCGGGCCGCCGAACGGCTCGGCATGACGCAATCCGGGGTCAGCAAGGCGATCGCGAAGCTCGAGGCGCGCCTCGACGCCAGGCTGGTTCACCGCACGAGCCGCGCCGTCGAGCTCACCGAGGAAGGACGCGCGCTGGTCGAGCGGGTTGCCGCGCATCTGGCGGGGATCGGCGAGGCGGCGGCGGAGACCTCGAAATCGCGCGATGCGGTTCGCGGCAGGCTGCGGGTCAATGTCGACCCGCTGTTCTCCCGCATGGTGCTGTCGCCGAAGCTGAGCGAGTTCCTGCTGCAGAATCCGGGCATGGAACTGCGTATCGAAACCCGCGACCGGATCGCGGATCTGGTCAGCGACGGTTTTGATCTGGCGGTGCGTTTCGGCGAGCCGACGCCGTCGGCGCTGATTGCGCGCCGCGTCCTCGATACCCGTGTGCTCACCGTGGCCTCGCCGATCTATCTCGAACGACACGGCCGGCCGCTTGACCCGCGGGAGCTGGCAAGCCGCGACCATCAGTGCATCCAGGCAATCGACGCGGCGACCGGGCGTCCGTTCGATTGGGAATTTCGGCGCGGCAACGAGGTCGTGCCGGTCGCGGTCAACGGGCGGCTGACCGTGACCGATTCGGGAACCAAGCTCGGCGCTTGCCTGGCCGGCTTCGGCATCGCGCAGGTGATCGATCTCGGCCTCGACGATCACCTGAGGAGCGGCGCGCTGATCGAACTGTTCCCGGACTGGCCCGACGAGCGTTTTCCGCTCTACGTCTATTACGCCTCGCGTAATCACGTGCCGGCCAAGGTGAGGCGATTCATCGACTTCATCACGCAAACGCTGGCGGCAAAGTCACATTCGCCGCGCAAGCCCGCCGGCTTGCGCAAGGTAGGCTAGCGGTATCCTCTAGTCAGTTCGTTGGTCGAGCCTCGGGAAATTTCCAGGTGCCACTCAAAATCTCGGTCCGCGGACGATAGAGACGCACCATGTAGTTCCAGTCCTTCATGACCGGCAGGCAGTTCGGCGTCTTTCCATCACAGCCTCCGAACTGAACACTGATCGTACCGTCCGGATTCTTCTTCGCCGTCAAGCTGTTGAGCGAGTATGAATTCAGGGCGTTCGGTTCGAAGTAGCCCTGGGCATTGTAAATGCTGACCGACCAAAAGCCGTCGACGGGAACGTCGGCCACCTCGAGCTTGTAGACGGTGTTGCCGTCGTTCTTGGCCGGTACGATGTTGAGATACAGCGCCTCGCTGGGAGGATTAGCACCCCACCCCTGTGCCGCACCAATGACGAAGCGGACAGGGTCGACGTCCTCCTTCCGCCCGTACATCCGTTTGGTGTCCGGAAGTGTTGAGGCGAGCACAAGCAGTGCGTCCCGAACCTTTTTCTGGCTCGCCTGATCCCACTTCGGAATCTCGAAGCGTCCCGTCCCGCTCCGGGACGAGCGAACGGCATCTTGAAGCTCGTGAACGGTCGAAACGTCCTTTGGGTCGCTGGGGTCGACAAGTGTTCGGACCGCAGTCACAACATAGCGTGTGCCAATGTCCTGCCGCGTAAGCGTGTAAGCACCTGGCTTGTAGAACACACCATCGGTGTACTGATCCTCGTTTATGACCTGTAACGACATGAACCGCTGCCCCGCATCCGGGAGGGTGATGGTCACCGGTCCTGCATCCAGGTCGAATACAGCCGCGGAATAGAGCGTGTCCCGATTGAGCCGGATGACAGTTTGCTTGTCGAGCGGAGCGGGATCGCGCGTATGGTCGAACTTGCCAAAGGCGCCGTCAGTCATACGTATCGTTCAATTACGATCCGCGACGTGAATGCCCTCCGCGGCTTTGCAGAGGCTGATGGGGAAGACTGAGTGCTCAACCTCACTTGCTGCTTGATGCGAACGACCGCCAATCGGTCATTCGCGACCGAGTCGAGATGACAGCAAGTCTGACCATATCAGTTATGCCGCCGAAAGCCGAAGTAAATTCGGGGCATTGGCGACGCAGTAACCCATTGCGGGTTGATCGCGCCGCCGTGGACCTAATTCAGGCTGCGAAACGGGAGCCTCTCATGCTCTACGAACTCAGCGCCGATCTGCTCCAGCCCGTATCTGTATCGTGCGCGCAATTTGATCGAACGGTTCTTCAACAAGATCAAGCAACATCCCGTGTCGCGACCCGATACGACAAACTCGCGGCCAACTATCTGACGTTCATCAGGATCGCACCAATCCGCATTTGGCTAGGCGCTAGTGAGTCCACGCCCTAGCTTGAATCGGTTTGCGCTCGGATTGGGCTCACCCCTCCCAAGGGAGAGGTGAATCTCCGACGTCGTTCCAATTCAACCTGATCTCATCACGCTTTAGCGTTTCGCCGAACCTTTGGCGGATGCTTGCCGCGAGGCGGTGATGACGCCGGCGAGCACCAGCGCGTAGCCGATCAGATGGAACGGCGCGAGCGTCTCGCCGAGCAGCAGGATCGCCATCGCCGAGCCGAACACCGGCACCAGATGGAAGAACGGCGCGGCGCGGTTCGGGCCGATCAGCGCGACGCCGCGGTTGAAGAACAGATAGGCGAGCGTGGACGGGAAGATCAGCGTGTAGCCCAGCGTGGCAAAGGTCAGGACGTCGGGCTTCAGCGTCACGCCGTTTAAGAATTCCCAGATAGCCACCGGCAGCAGCATCAGCGCACCGCAGCAGGTGGTGAACGAGATCAGCGAGAGCTGATGGATCTTCGGCCGCCGCGGGATGAGCGCCGAATAGAGCCCGAACGACACCAGCGAGGCGCCGAACATGATGTCGCCGCGGTTGAAGCTGATGCCGGCGAGCGCGGAGAAGTCGCCGCGCAGGATGATGGTCAGCACACCGGCCAGCGAGATCGCGATGCCGGCCAGCTGTGCCGGCGTCAGCCGCACGCCGAACAGGATCAGCGACCACAGCGCCACGAACAGCGGCCCCGCCGACTGGATCAGCAGCGCATTCAGCGCCTCGGTATACTGCATCGCCCAGTAGGAGATCGCATTGTTGAAGGCGAAGCCGACCGCGGACAACAGCAGCATCAGCGGCAGGGCGCTGCGCAGCTTCGGCCAGTCCTGTTTCAGGTGCGGCCAGGCGAACGGCAACAGGATCAGGAAGACGCCGAACCAGCGGATCGTGGTCAGCGTGACCGGCGGCACATGGCTGCCGACATGCCGCGCCAGCACGATGTTGGCGGCCCAGAACAGCGACGTCAGGCTGAGCAGCAGATAGGGCTGATTATTGAGCCAGCTGAGCGGCGAGCGGCGCGGCGTCGTGGCAGGTGCGGGCAAAGCGGTCATTATCGGACGGATGTTGTGCCCGAATCCGTCGCCGCGACAAGACGAAAGAGCGGATTGGAGCCATGCATGCGGTGGCGCAATCTGTCGCGGAAGTCACAGCGCCGGAGATGTCTCCTGGACCGCGTGCCGGAACTATCCCCGTCACCCTGAGGAGCGCGGCACGCGCGTCTCGAAGGGTCGACGGCCACCAGCGGGGCCGTGCATCCGTCGAGGCTCGCTGCGCTCGCGCCTCAGGATGACGGGACTAGCTCTTGCGCCTGTCTCGAATGACCCGCCTATTTCTGCGGCCCCGACAGCGAGATGTCGCGCTCGGCGCGGAACACGTTGCTGTAGAGATTGGCGATCCATTGCCGTCCGCTCGAGGTGATGTTGAGGTGGCGGATCGCCTTCTGCACGTGCGGCGCGACGCTGTCCCAGTAGAACCGCGGATAGCGGTCGACGAGGTCGGCCGGCGAATCGTAGCCGAGCTGTTGATTCAGGCCGGCCTCCTCGAATTCGATGTACAGCGCGTTGGCCTTGCGGATGTAGTGGGGATCGCCGAGCTGGCCGATCAGGTCGGCGGCCCGCAGCAGGGTGGCCTCCTCGCCGAAATCCTCATCGTCCTCAGGGGCGCTCAGCGGAAACCGCGTCCCCTCGATCGCACGCACGATGCGCTCCCTGTCGAGCAGCGTGACGCCCTTGAGCCGCTCCATCACGAAGATCTTGGAGCGGTCGACGTGGTAGGACATCAGCGCGGCATCCGACGAGCCGCGCGGCAGGATGATCTTGCGGCCGTCGGCATCGACCAGATAGCCGTTCTGGTCGTCGGCATCGAACAGCCCGCGCACATAGCCGATGTCATGGGTGAGGCAGGCGATGATGACATGGGCATAATCCTCGGCGCTCATGTGCGAGTGCAGCGCGCGGCCGCGCAGGATGTCGTGGCCGGCGAGCGTCACCAGCATGGTGTGCTCGACATTGTGATAGAGCGCGTCGCTGTTGCCGATGCATTCGAGCGCGATCCGCGCGATCGAGGGCACCATCTCCACCAGCTGGGTCTGCGAAGAGCCGAACCGGCGCTGCATATACTCGCCGAGGAATTTGCCGAGCGCGTCGGCCGCTAGTTCTGGAAGGGTCATCACGGCCTTGACCTCCGAGAGCTGGCACGAGCTTACGGCCCCGCGGTATTTCAGGCTAGTCCCGCGATGTGACATAATCGTTGCGGCCGCACCGATGCGGCCTTTGCTGGAGCTGGTGATGGGTGTCGATCTCCTGAACGTCAAAGGCCTGAGCGAGCTGGACCGCGAGGCGCCGGTCGTGATGGTCAATCTGATGCGGTTTCGCGCGCGGTCGCTCGACGGCGACGGCTCGGGCTGGGATGCCTATTTGCGCTACAGCGCGCTCACGGTCCCGATGATCAAGGCACGCGGCGGCACGCTGCTGTGGACCGGCAGCGCCGAGACTGTCGCGCTGGGCGAGCCGGCCGGCCAGCGCTGGGATTACCTCGCGCTGGTCTACTACCCGAGCGTCGCCGCCTTCATCGACATGATGACCTCGGCCGACTACGAGGACCGCTGCGACCCGCATCGCCGCAACGGCTGCGAGGAGCACGTCATCATCGCGACGCGCGAGGCCTACAGCAAGTTCAAGGTGGGGTGAGGCGATTTGGAGCGAACTTTCGTGATGGAGGTCGCGCGCCCATATCTGTCCCCGTCAGCCTGAGGAGGCCGCAACGCGGCCGTCTCGAAGGGTCGACGGCCCGACTGGGGCCGATTCATCCTTCGAGGCGCGCAAGAGCGCGCACCTCCAGCGACAATGGCTTAGCCATTGCGCGGGGATGACGGGTTTGACAGCGCGAGCGGCTGCAGTGCCGCGTGGCAGGCTGCTTGCACCAGCCGGCAGACCTCATCCCCCGACCGCCCCGCGCTCAGCGAGGCGAAGGTCGGATAGCTCGTCAGCGCGAAGATCAGGTCGACGGCGTCCTTGCGGGCCTGCGGTGACGCGCTCTTGCCCGCGATCCGGTCGATCAATGCGGTGACGCCGCGGCGGCGGCGCTCGTTGCGCTCGCGCACGGCCTCGGCGAATTCGGGATCGGTCGCCATCGCGTCGTGCAGCCGGCCGACCGCGGAATCCCGGCTCCAGAATCCGCAGAAGATCTCGACCATCCGGTCGAGCGCGGCGCGCGGATCGGCCATCGTCATGGCGTCGGCGAGCTGCTGCAGCCCGCCATGGCGCGCGATCTCGTCGAATACCGCCTCGAGCAGCCCGCGCCGCGAGCCGAACTGGTTGTAGACGGTCAGCCGGGTCACGCCGGCCGCCTTGGCCACCGTATCCAGCGAGAAGCGCGCGACGCTCTCGTCGCGCAATGTGCGCGAGGCGGCCTCGATCACGCGCTCGCGGGTCCCGGCGGCGGCGGCGCTGCGCGCCGGGCTCACATAGCTGCGCGGCGGCATCGGTTTGCCTTGCTTTCGTCAGATTGACTATACATTATGTATATCTAATTTCCAATGCCCATCCGGAGCGACATCATGCAGACCGCCCTCATCATAGCGCTGTCCCTTCACGTCCTGTCATCGGTGTTTTGGGCCGGCTCGAGCTTCACCCTGGCGCGCACCGGCGGCCTCGGCGGCGAAAAGCTGCTGTTTCCGCAAATCGGCGCCGCGACGATCGCGATCGTGACCGGCGCCACGCTCTGGCGCCTGGTCCACGAAGGCTCGTTCGGGCCGTCGGAGCAGATTTTGGCCGGTGGCGCGATCGCAGCGCTGGCCGCGATTGCCGTGCAGGTCATCGTCGGCGGCGGCGCGGTCCGGCAGCTGCGCAATGATGCCGGCGATACGTCAGCCGCGCGCTCGCGTCTGGCGGTCGCGCAGCGCATCGCCGCCGGGCTGCTCGCGGTCACCGCGCTCTGCATGGGCGCGGCGCGCTACGCCTGATGGTTTCTTACCTCCCCCGCAAGCGGGAGAGGGACGTAGTTCCGTTGCGGATGCAATCGTCTCAGAACTTCCGCACCAGGTACGCCGTGATCTCCTTCAGGCTGCGGATGCCGAGCAGCGCGAGGTCGCGGTCGATCTCGGCATGCAGCAGCGAGATCGCGCGCGCCACGCCAGCCTCGCCCGCGACCACGGCGGCATAGAGGAACGGCCGGCCGATCCAGACGAAGTCCGCACCGAGCGCCAGCGCCTTGATCACGTCGGTGCCGCGGCGGATGCCGCCATCGACCATCACGGTCATGTTGCCCTTCTGCGCCGCGATCTCCGGCAGCGTGCGCAAGCCGGAGACGGTGTAGTCGAGCTGGCGGCCACCGTGGTTGGAGACCATGACGCCGTCGCAGCCATGCTCGCGCGCCAGCCGGGCGTCTTCCGGGGCGATTAGTCCCTTGACCACTAGCTTGCCGCGCCAGCGCTTGCGGATTAGTTCGACATGCTTCCAGGCCAGCTGGTCGCGGCTGCCGATGTTGCGCATCAGGTTCTTGGACAGCACCGGCGGGCCCTGCTTGGCGTCCATGTTCTCGAAATGCGGCATGCCGTGATTGAACACGGTGCGCGCCCAGGTGTTGAGCAGCCAGTCGGGATGGGTGATGGTGTCCCAGAACACCCGCGGCGTGATCTCAAGCGGCACCTGGAAGCCGTTGCGGATGTTGTTCTCGCGGTTGGGCGGCACCGGCACGTCGGCGGTGACGACGAAGGTGTCGTAGCCGGCGGCCGCGACGCGATCGACCAGCGGCTCGATCCGCTCGGGAAGGCCGGCGAGATAGGCCTGGTACCAGGCCGAAGGATTGGCGGCGCGAACGTCCTCCAGCGTGATCAGCGAGGAGGCCGACAGGATCATCGGGATGTTGGCGGCGGAAGCGGCGCGCGTCAGCACGATATCGCCGCGATAGGCGCACAGGGCAGAGGAGCCCATCGGCGGAATGCCGAACGGCGAGGCGTAGCTCTTGCCGAACAGCGTCGTGGTCTGGTCGCGGCCGGAGACGTCCTGCAGCACGCGCGGCACGAAGCCGTATTCCTCGAATGCCCGGCGATTGTCGGTGCGGGCCATATCGGTCTCGGCGCCGCCGGAAATGTAGCCGTAGAGGAATTTCGGCAGCAGCCGCCGCGCCTGCGGCTCGAAATCGTCGAGCGTGAGATAGCGCCGCAGATGCCGCGGCACGGCGGGTGCTGCGCGGTTGACGGTTACGGGAGGCGGAGAGGGGGCTGCGGTCCGGTCGTGCACGTTGAGCGTTTCCGTTGTTCTTGGTTCTTGGTCGGAAGGCCAGACTAGAGCATGATCCGGAAAAGTGGATACCGGTTTTCCGAAAAGATCATGCTCAAACGATGAGATCATGATGCGATTCCATGAAAACGCATCATGATCTAGCGCCTGCCGGCGGGCCCGACAAATTTCTCGTTGAACTTGTTGACGGACTGGTTGACGTCGCTGAGCGTCTTGCGGGTCTCGGCGATCATGGCGCCGGATTTCTTGTCGAAGCTCTGGATCAGCTCGCGCAGCGAGATCACGGTCGGCAGCAGCTCGCCGCCATATTTGTCGCTGCCGAAGCTCTTCAGGAACTTGTCGGCCGCGGTCATCTTGGCGTCGACCGCGCTGATCCCGTCATCGGCGGCGTCGATGAAGCCGGCGATCAGCTCGCCATTGCCGGACAGCGAGTTGGTGAAGTTCTCGAGCCCGAGCAGCGAGTCCTTGATGTCGGCCTCGTTCTCGCTGATGACGCGGTCGACATTGCGCAGCGCGACGCGCAGCTTCTCCTGGATTCCCATCGTGCCTTCGGCGTCGGCCGTCAGCTCGGGAATGCCGTCGGCGCCGAGCGTCGGCGACGGAGCATCGTCGGTGCCGCCGGTGAAGGAGATCGAGGCGATCCCGGTGAGGCCCTGGAATTCGAGGCCGGCCTGGGTGTCCTTCTTGATCGGGGCATTGCCCTCGATCCGCGTCATCGCCACCACGCGGTGCCGGTCGAGCCTGATCGAGACCACCTCGCCGATCCGCACACCGGCGAAGTTGACGCTTGCGCCGCGGCGCAGGCCGGAGGCCGAGCCCTCGAAGATGACGCGGAACGGCACCATCCGCTTGATGCCGGCATAGCGCTGATAGCCCAGCCAGCCGCCGAGCGAGCCGGCGATCAGGGCCAGCGTCAGGGTGCCGATCAAGAGATTGCTGGCGCGCGCCATGCGTAAAACCCGTCTGCGAAGCGGACCTCAAGAGATAGCGGATTTGCCGCCGATAGTCACCGCACCTGACCCCTTACCTCGCCCCGCTTGCGAAGCGAGCCCCTCACCCCAACCCTCTCCCCATAAGAACGGGGAGAGGGAGAGGAGAATTACACGCTCTGCTTCCGCGACGCCGCGAAGACGCCGGCCAGCACCAGCGCGAAGCCGATGAAATGGAAAGCCTGCGGATGCTCGCCGATGAACACGATCGACATGATGGTGCCGAACACCGGAACCATGTGGAAGAACGGCGCGGCGCGGTTGGCGCCGATCAGCTGCACACCGCGGTTGAAGCACAGATAGGCCAGTGTCGAGGGGAACACCGCGACATAGAACAGTGACAGCAGATTGTTGATCGTGAGCTGCATCACCGGACGCGCGCCGAGTTCCCAGATGTAGAGCGGGATCAGGACCAGCGCGCCGCAGCCGAAGGTGAAGGCGGCGACCGACAGGCCGTGGATGTTGGGCCGCTTCAGGGTCAGCACCGAATACAGCGCGAAGATCACCAGTGCGACGATGAAGATCAGATCGCCCTTGTTGAATTCGATCTTCGACAGCGTCGTGAGATCGCCGTGCAGCAGGATCACCAGCACGCCGGCGAGCGACAGCAGCACGCCGAACAATTGCGCCAGCGTCAGCCGTGCGCCGAGCAGGATCAGCGACCACAGCGCGACCACCAGCGGTGCCGCGGATTGCAGCAGCAGCGTGTTGAGCGCCTGGGTGTGCTCAAGCGCCCAGTATTGCAGCGTGTTGAAGGCGCTGATGCCGGTGATCGACATCAGCACCATGATGCCGAGATTGTTGCGGATCACGGGCCAGTCGCGGACGAGGTGCTTCCAGGCAAACGGCAGGATGATCAGGAATGCCGCCGACCAGCGCAGGAACGACAGCGTCACCGGCGGAATGTGGCCGGCGGCGAGGCGGCCGACGATCGCATTGCCGGCCCAGCATGTCGCGGTGATGCAGAGCAACAGGTACGGCTGGTTGACGATCCAGGAGCCGGCCGCAGGCGTTGTTGTGGTGGAATCGGAGGCAGACATGAAAGGGCCCGGGGTTCGCGACGCCGCGGCCTGCCCGGCTGGCACCGCCGGGCCGGTATGGATCTCCCCGGCTCGGATCACAGACACGGATTCCGCCATTCCATCAATGGGGATAGACGCATCGCGACCATGCGCGAAGACCCCTTCACCGAGGCAACATGGCGGCGCTTGGCAGGGGCAGCCCCGCGCCGGTCGCGCAGGGAATCGAACGCCTGGTCCTAGCCGGTCTCCGGCGGCGTGGTCTGGCGCTTGACGATCTGCTCGGCGAGCTCGATCAGGATCCGCTTGGTGTCGGGGTCCTGCACGTCGCGAAACACCCGCAGCATGCGCAGTTCGAGCAGGGACTGCAGCGATTCCGCCGTCTGGCCGGCTTGTGTCGGCGCTGCCGTGGCCGGCCGGCGATTGAGGATGTCGGCGGCGATTCCGAGCATCTCGGCGACGGTCGCCAGGCGACCGGTATCGATTTTCACCGTGCCGTCGACGCCGTTCTTTTGCAGGGAGGCCCCGGCGCACAGGATCTCGGCGAGATCCGCCTGCGACAGCCCGATGGCGCGCCAGCGCGCCTGCACCAATTGGTCGATCTGGTCGTCCTGCGATGTGCTCATGGTGCGTTCAGACCATCTCCAGCTCGGTCCGTGGACAGCATTTCCGCTGCGAAGATTGGTAGCAAATGAACCAGCGGTTCGTCGCGATGGGACTTCTACGGATCATGCGGCTGGACAACGGGTCCTGCCGTACCGGGCAACGTGCGGGATGATCCGCGTCTCTACGCCAGCCGGGCAGTCGCGCCGGACGGGCACCGGAGTGCGCACCCTGGTCTGGGATGCGCACGTCAGCGTCATCCGGCCCTGGCCTTATTATCAAGACCGTGCGCGAATGCAATCAGGGGGCGATCGGGGAGATGAACCCAACCCGGATGTGTGACCGCGCCACAGATCGCGGTGTTTGGTCCTGGCGGGGCGATGCGGTCGGCATGGCGGCAGCCCCGCGAGCACCGCCATGGCTGCGCGGCGCCGCTTACAAATCGATGATCCCGAGCGCGATGCTCTTGGCCACCCCGTGGGTCTTGTTGGAAGCCTCGAGCTTGCGCAGCGCCTGCTTGATGAAGCCTTCCACCGTCTCCGGCGAAATGCCGAGGATCTGCGCGGTGTCGGCCACGGTCTTGCCGCGCGCCGCCCAGGCGATCACTTCCTTTTCCCGCCCGGTGAGCTTGATGGTCTCGGCGGCGTCCGCGGGTTTCAGGATGGTCGGCGCGTTGCGCTGGTCGCGGTTGACGATATCCATCGCCCGCTGCACCCAGTAAATCATCAACAGGTGCAGTTCATGGCGATGGCAGACGAACAGCTTGTCGAAGTCGCGCGGCTCGTCTTCCCAGAAGAACACCGTCGAGCTCGAATGCACGGCGCCGAGCCGGTCGCGATAGTGGAACGGCACGACGAAGCCGTCCTTGAATCCGAACTCCCGGGCGGCGTCCATCGTCTTGACCTCGGGCGGTCGCTTGCGTCCGCTTCGCTCCGGCAGCTTCAGGCTGCTCCAGCTGAACGGCGTGTTGGTGCGTCGTGACCGCGCCAGCGCCGGATCGGCATGAACGAACTCGTTCTGCACATACGCCCGCTTCCAGGCGTCGGGAAATGTGCCGATATGGTAGGGCAGATCAAGGTCGGGCCGGCCGGCATCGACAAAGGCAAAGCCCGAGAAGCCGTAATTCTGGACAACGCGATGCAATGACGAGCTGAGCTCGTCGATGGTATCCGACGCCTCGATGGTCGAAATCGCGTCTACCAGGCCCATTACTAAAACCCCCGGTTTCCGGGGGTACCACAGTTAACCCCTTTCGTTCCAGATGTTCTGCATTTGGAGGAAGGGATAATGCCGCATTTATTGGACGGCTATCATGCACTCATCACCAGGGAAGAGCTTGATCCGGCGCATGTCGGGGCGATGTTGCGGCTGCGCAAACGCCTGTTCGTCGATCATTGCGGCTGGCTTCTGACCACGGTCGGGGATGCCGAACGCGATCAGTTCGACTGCTGGTATACCGAGCACTGCCTGTTGTTCTCCGGCGTCGAGCTCGTCGGCGGCTTCCGGGCGATCCGCACCGATTATCCCTACCTCACCGCGTCGGTCTTCCCGCAGCTTGCGGTGCGCCGCTTTCCGAGCCGTCGCGATGCCTGGGAGATCAGCCGTTTCGGCGTGCTGCCTGATGTCGCGAGGTCGCAGACCGCACGCGTGAACTACGCGCTGATGTTCCGCTTCGCGGAGCTGCGCGGAGCGACGGCGCTGGTGGCGCTGGCCGACCTCTCCTATGAGCGTTTTCTCACCCGCATGGACATCCGCACCCGCCGCTACGGCCCGCCGCAGGTGATCGGCAATGATCGCATGGGCCGCCCGCTGACGGCGCTCGCCGGAGAAATCCCGCTCGGTCCCGCCGCCAATCCCGGCCTGACCAAATTCCTCGACCTTGGACGGCAATTGGAGATCCACGATGCCTCACATGTTCTCGGACGTTCGAGCATTCCAGCGTGATCCGCTGCGTCTGCTGTTGACGCGTGGCAACGAGTCCGCGCTGGGGCTGGTGCCGCTGCGGCTCGGTCCTGCGCCCGTCTTCCTGGTGAACGATCCGGATCTGCTGCGCCCGATCCTGAAGGCACCGGAGACCGACATCGGAAAGGGCAAGCTGATCAAGAAGCTTTCGCCGGTGCTCGGCCGCAGCTCGCTGATGCTGAGCGGCGAGGAGCACAAGCGGCGGCGAACGGTGCTGCAGAAGCACATGGCCAAGGGCAGCGTCGAGAAATTCCTGCCGCATATGTGCGCCGAGATCCGCGCAGTCGGCGCCAGCCTGGCGCGGCTTGGATCGTTCGATCCGCACCATGTCACCGCAATGCTGGCGCTGCGGACGATCTGCGTCGCGATC
The DNA here is from genome assembly GCF_009720285.1 of Bradyrhizobium sp. BR2003. Classification (NCBI taxonomy): domain Bacteria; kingdom Pseudomonadati; phylum Pseudomonadota; class Alphaproteobacteria; order Hyphomicrobiales; family Nitrobacteraceae; genus Bradyrhizobium; species Bradyrhizobium sp. BR2003. The sequence goes on along the minus strand of NZ_SMYJ01000027.1, from coordinate 45,449 downwards.
TTCGGCTCCCAGGTGATGTCGTCGGGCGACGAGGAAGCCCTGGTTCAGGCGGTGGGCGCGATCGAGGACGATCTGGCGGAAGAGATGTTCCGCGCGTTGCCGTTCGGTCCGGTGGCCTGGTATCGGCGGCGCAAGAACCGGGTCTGTGCCAAGCTCGCCATGTCGACGGTGGTGCAGCGACTGCGCCGCAAGGCGGGCTCGAGCAGCGCGCTGCGCGATCTCGAGGCGCTCGGCCTGACCGATCGCGATCTCGAGGACGAGATCCTGACTTTGCTGCTGGCCGGCCATCACACCACAGGTTCGACTGCGGCGTGGATGTTCTACCAGATGGCTGCCGATCCCGCCCTGATGGACGAGATTGCCGACGAGGCGGCGGAGTGCCTTGGCGACGACGGCGAACTGCGGCTCGACGCGGTGAAGCGCGCCAATCTGAGCGCGACGCTGGTCAAGGAGGTCTGCCGGCTCTACCCCAGCGCCTGGTGGTTCTCGCGCGAGGTGATGCAGCCGGTGACGATCGGCGGGCGCGACCTCAAGGTCGGCACCTCGCTTCTGATCTGCCCCTGGCAGCTGCAGCGCGACCCCCGGCATTTCGAGGATCCGGACCGCTTCCTGATGACGCGGCGCTACAACACCGATGCCTATATCCCGTTCGGCGCCGGCCCGCGCGCCTGCGCCGGGATGGGGGTTGCGATGCTCGAGCTGCAACTGCTCGCGCTGGAGATCGCCGCGGCCTATCGCTTCACCGGCGTCAGCCCGAATCCGGCGCCGTGGCCGAAAGCCTCGGTGACGCTGATTCCGCCGCCGATGACCATCGAGATCGAAGTCCGCGAGATGCACCCGCGCATCCCGCATCTCGGCGAGGAAGCCGAGCATCTGCCGTACATCCCACCCGTGGGTGCGGCGTCCATCAGCACACTACAATCGGTATCCCAATGACAACTCAGCTAACAACGGCCAGCGCCGGGCAAAGGGCCATGGATCAAGTGCAAGTGCGCAGTTTGCGCGACGTCATCGCTGTCTTGATCGAGCAGCGCAGCATCGTGAGGGCGGCCGGCGCAAGCTTCGCCGCGCATCTGCTCGACCTCGCGATCATGCAGCTGCGCCTCAACGTCAACGATATTACCGCGGAGGAGTTATCCGGTCTGTCCGACTTCGTCGGCGCGGAGTTCATGAGGGACAAATCCTCGCATTGATCGCGGCGATCGGTCTTCGTAGGATCAGTCTCGCGCAGGTTCAGTCCGGCGTCGCCACCAGCGGCTTCATCATGGCGCCGGCGGCAAGCGCGGCGTCGTTCGGATCGATTTCGATCTGCAGGCCGCGCTGGCCGCCATTGACGAAGACCGTGACGTGGGTGAGGGCGGTCTCGTCGATCGCGGTCGGGACCTTCTTCTTCTGGCCGAACGGGCTGATGCCGCCGACATGATAGCCGGTCAGCCGCTCGGCATCGGCCGGGCGCATCATCCTGGCCGACTTGCCGCCGAGGGCGGCGGCAAGCTTCTTCATGCTGACCTCGCAGTCGGACGGCACCACGGCGCAGACCGGCTTGCCGTCGACCTCCGCCATCAGCGTCTTGAGCATGCGGTTCGGGTCGACGCCGAGCGCCTCGGCCGCCTGCAGCCCGATGCTCTCGGCGCTGGAATCGTAGACATAGGTGTGAAGCTTGAAGGCAATGCCGAGCTTGCGCAGCGCCATCGTCGCTTGTGTCGAATTGGGCATGGACCCTGCCGGTTAATCTAGGTGAATGATCGCCGTAATAGGAGCTGCGATCAATCCACGGCACGTCGAGCGTCACGTTGCCGTAACATTAAATTCCCACCAGCCCGGCGCGGCCGGGCGCAGCATGGAATTTAATGGGGATATCAAAGGGTTGTAGCTCGTCTAAAAGGCGTAAACGGGCCCCTTCTTGCTTGCGCAGCCGAGCCGCTTCCGTTATCCGGTAGGCGCCTTGCGTGCGCGCGGCCGGGCGCCGCGATTTAGGCTGGGCATATCAATGCAGGTCGCTGTGGGCGGACGCGTTTTCGCCGCGATCATGGTCTGAAACACCTGAAGGGAACATCTTCGCAATGGCCAATGTTGTCGTCGTCGGCGCCCAATGGGGTGACGAAGGGAAGGGCAAGATCGTCGACTGGCTGTCGGAACAGGCCGACATCGTCGTGCGCTTCCAGGGCGGCCACAATGCCGGCCATACGCTCGTGATCAATGGCGAGACCTACAAGCTGGCGTTGCTGCCCTCCGGCGTGCTGCGCCCGAACAAGCTCGCGGTGATCGGCAATGGCGTGGTGTTCGATCCGCAGGCCTTTCTCGACGAAGTCGCCAAGCTGAAGGGGCAGGGCGTTGCGGTCGGACCGGACAATCTGCGGATCGCCGAGAACGTCACGCTGATCCTGCCGCTGCACCGCGAGCTCGACGCCCTCCGCGAATCATCCAACGCCATCACCTCGATCGGCACCACCCGCCGCGGCATCGGCCCGGCCTATGAGGACAAGGTCGGTCGGAGAGCCATCCGCCTGATGGACCTCGCCGACCTCGACACCCTGCCGCACAAGATCGAGCGCCTGCTGGCGCATCACAATGCGCTGCGCCGCGGCCTCAACCTCGCGGAGATCGACGGCAAGAGCATCCTGAACGAGCTGTCGGCGATGGCGCCGAAGCTGTTGCCCTATGCCGAGACGGTGTGGCGGCTGCTGGACCTCAAGCGCCGCGAGGGCAAGCGCATCCTGTTCGAGGGCGCGCAGGGCGCGCTGCTCGACGTCGACCACGGCACCTATCCCTATGTGACGTCGTCCAACACGGTGGCGGCGCAGGCCGCGACCGGCACCGGCCTCGGCCCGGGCGCGGTCGGCTATGTGCTGGGCATCTGCAAGGCCTACACCACCCGGGTCGGCCAGGGTCCGTTCCCGACCGAGCTGAACGACGAGATCGGCGAGGAAATCGGCCGTCGCGGCAAGGAATTCGGTGTCAATACCGGGCGCAAGCGCCGGGTCGGCTGGTTCGATGCCATGCTGGTGCGACAGACTGTCCGTACCTGCGGAATTGCCGGGCTGGCGCTGACCAAGCTCGATATTCTCGACGGGTTCGACAGCATCAAGGTCTGCATCGGCTACAAGCTCGACGGCAAGGAAATCGACCATCTGCCGGCGGGTGAGGGCGCGCAGGCCCGGGTCGAGCCGATCTATGAGATCATCGAGGGCTGGAAACAGCCGACGGCCAACGCGCGGTCCTGGGCGGACCTGCCGGCCCAGGCCATCAAATACGTTCGCCGGGTCGAGGAACTGGTGGGGTGTCCGATCGCCCTGCTGTCCACCAGCCCGGAGCGTGAAGATACTATTCTGGTACAGAATCCGTTCGAGGCTTAACGGGATATTACCTATATCCCTCCAATTGTGTGGAAATGGCTGACTACTACCCGCTGATCGCCCGTGCCATCGCCGGATTGGACCCCAACGCCCCCGGCGAAGCCCGCCGTGCGCTGTATGCGCGGGCGCGAACGGCGTTGATCCAGCAGCTCCGCGGCGTGCAGCCGCCGCTCTCCGAATCCGAGATCACCCGCGAACGGCTGTCGCTGGAAGAGGCGGTTCGCAAGGTCGAGTCCGAGGCCGCGCAGCGCGCCCGCGAGGCCTCCCGCCCCGGTGGCGCGGCGGTTGCCCGCGGTGGCCGCGCCAATGCCCGGCCCCCCGAGCCCAGTCCGGCCGACGCTGCCGCGCGCCCGCGGCCCCCGGCCGAACCCCGTCCGCCGCGCAATTTGCGTCCCGACGCGCCGCCGCCGGCCCCGCCGCGGCCGCAGAACCCGCCCGGTCCCGAGACCCAGGCGCCGCCGGCCCGCCCAGGCCCGCCCCGCCGCGGTCCGGAAGGCGCGCCCGTGCCGCCGGCCGCGCCGGGAGTGCGCGGCTTCCGCGACATCACCGCCGATGCCGACGATCTCGGCCGTGCCGCGGCGCAAGCCAGCCGCAACGCGCGCAAGACCTACGCCAACGTGCCGTCGCCCTCGCCGGAATTCGACCGGCTCGAGCCGAGCCTGGAGAATCGCGGCGGCGATCCCGAGGCGCCGTATTCCTACGACGAGTCGATCGAGGAGGCCGAGCGTTACACCCCGCAGCCGCCGCAGGGCCCGCCGCCGCAGCGGTCGCGGGGCGGCACCGGCGAGCGCGAGCCGAAGAAGCCGCCGCGCGTCGGGTCGATGTTCCCGTTCAAGACCGCGATCGTGATCGGCATCCTGCTGATCCTGGTCGGCACCGGCATCCTGTTCCGGCAGCAGGCCATGACCCTTGTCAGCAGCCTGCTCAAATCCTCGGCCCCGGTCGAGGCGCCGAAGGATGCCGCGTCGACGCCCGCGAGCAAGAAGATCACCGACCGCGTCGGCCAGCCCTCGTCGTCGGGCGAGACGGTCGCCCCGGTGGCGCAGCGCGTGGTGCTGTATGACGAGGACCCGTCGGATCCGAAGGGCAAGCAGTATGTCGGTTCGGTGGTCTGGCGCACCGAGCAGGTCAAGGGATCTGGCAACCAGAAGCCCGACATCGCCGTGCGCGCCGACATCGACATCCCCGATCGCAAGTTCAAGATGACGATGTCGTTCCGCCGCAACACCGATTCATCGCTGCCGGCGAGCCATACCGCGGAATTGACCTTCATCCTGCCGCAGGACTTCGCCAATGGCGGCGTCGGCAACGTGCCGGGCATCCTGATGAAGTCCAACGAGCAGGCGCGCGGCACGCCGCTGGCCGGGCTCGCGGTCAAGGTCACCGACGGCTTCTTCCTGGTCGGCCTCTCCAATGTCGACGCCGACCGCTCGCGTAACCTGCAGCTCCTGAAGGAGCGCTCGTGGTTCGACGTGCCGCTGGTCTACACCAACCAGCGCCGCGCCATCATCGCGATCGAGAAGGGGGCCCCCGGCGAGCGGGCCTTCAACGAGGCGTTCGCCGCGTGGGGCGAGTAGCGGCTCTCGCCTCGGTCGCCAGCAATGTCATCGCCCGGCTTCGTCCGGGCGATTCCGTATCGCAGCAACCTCAGCGGCTGTTGCAGCGCATTCGACGCGCAGAGCTCCGGAACATCGCCGCAGCTTTCGATTTTTCCCTAGAACCGTCGCGCGACCGCGTTACACTTGGCTGACGTCGGGCAAGGGCACGCCATGAAACGCTATCTGATCTTCGCAGCCATCGGTCCGTTCATCGGCGGCTTCCTGCTGCTGCTCATGACCACCTATCAGTCCGGCTACTGGACCGAGACCAACGGCGGCGAGGTGACCAAGCTGCTCGTCGTGTTCGTGAAGTCGCTGCAATACAATTATCTGTTCGGCATCGTGCCGTCGCTGATGTTCGGTGCGATCGACGACATCCTGATGCATGTGAGGCGGATCGCGCCGGTGGTGCGGATGCTGCTCGTCGGCGCGGTGGCGTTCGTTGGTGCGGCATTGACCTACGCCTCGCACGGCTCCGAGAGCGGCGCGGTGCAGTTCATCCTGTACGGATTGGTCGGCTTCATCCCGGGCGTGATCACGTCCTGGCTGGCGCACAAATATGCCGAAGAGCTGCACGCGCCGGCGCAGCCGGCTTCGCAGCACTAGGGCAGGTGCTCATTGCCAAGGGAAAAGCAGAAATCGCGATCGGCGATTTCGATCCAACGCCTAAATGAGCACGTCGCGATCGGACACGGGCCGCGCTCACGCACGGCGCGGAATAGATCAGCCATTGCGGTAGTCTTGTCACCGCAAGAGGCGCCGGAGGTCCGGCCGCCTTCACACAACTGTCATATCTGCGTCATGCAAACGTAGTCCCAATGTCACATCCGCGTCCGTCCTCGCGACCCGCGGCCGTTCGGGGCAGCGGCGATGCTGATCTCGGGCCTGCTCTATTCCGTGTTCGCGTATTTATTTCAGCCGTCGCTGCAGACGACCGGGACGCACGGGATCTGCATCCGGATTCGGGGAAAGGAATTTCGAGTGGCAGATGCAAGCTTCAGCCTTCTGACGGGCAACAGTATCGAAACGCGCTTGGTCCGGGCCGGCGGCGTGATCTTTCGCGAGGGCGAGCAGGCCAACGAGCTCTTCGTGATCAAGAGCGGTTATGTGCGCATTCAGGTCGGCAACAAGACCATGGCGGACCTCGCGCCCGACACGATCTTTGGCGAGATGGCGTTGATCGACAACGAGCCGAGGAGCGCGACAGCTACAGCGCTCACGGATGTCGAGCTCGTCCCGGTCTCGGAAAAGCAGTTTCTCTTCCTTGTGAGCCAGACGCCGCATTTTGCCCTGAAGGTCATGCGGACGCTGGCGCAGCGGCTCCGGACCATGAACAAGGGCGTCTACTGAACGCGAGCACGGCAGAGCCTCGAGGTAGCAGGCCTTGAAGGTGACACGGTGGTAATGTGACGCAACTTGAACCGCCTGCCTGCGTTACCATGTGATGGCCATGCCCGAGGACGACATCTTCACGCCCCACGCCGCGCGATCGCGGCCGCCTTTTGGCGGCGCGCAGGCGCGCGGCAAGGTCATCGACCAGGACGGGCGCGAGCTCGCCGATGGCCCGCTGCATCCGCAGTTCCAGGGTTTTCAGGGAGCCTTTCAGGAAGGCTTCCAGTTCGACTTCCGCAACTCCACCGCCGATCCGTTCGGCGATCTGACCCGCGAGCAGCGGCTACAGCGGCTGGAGACGATCGCAAAGCTGCTCGACGTCGCCTTCATCGTGCCGGGCACCAATGTGCGCTACGGCATCGACGGGCTGATCGGCCTGATCCCCGTGGTCGGCGATATCATCACCACCGCGATCTCGCTGTGGCTGGTGCGCGAGGCCCGGTTGCTGGGCGCGCCCTGGCACATCACCGCGCGGATGCTCGCCAACGTCGCCGTCGACGGCGTGATCGGCATGGTGCCGGTGGCGGGCGATGCCTTCGACGTCATGTTCCGTGCCAATATCCGCAATGTGCGGATGCTGCGGCGCTGGCTCGACAAGCAGCCGAGACTTTAACTCTCAAAACAAAAGCCCCCGGATCGATCCGAGGGCTTTTCGTTGAGCGAACAGCAGAAAGCTTATGCGGCGTCAGCGTCGGTCTGGCTGGCGGCCGGGCGCGGACGACGCGGCAGCGGGAAGGCCTCGCTCTCATAGAGCGAGCGGATGCCGTTCTGGTCGAAACGGGCCTCCTCGACCTGGAGATAGGCGCCGTTCAGCGAGTCCGCCGGCAGCTGCTCCATCGCGAACTGCACGGCCTCGGCAGCGGTGCCGAAACGGCGGTAGGCGAAACCCGCCCGCTTCTTCTTGCGGATCGCGGCAGGGAACAGTTCGGCAGATGTGTTATAGTTGAACGGACGCAGGGGACGCATGGTCGACGACCTCTTGTGTTCTTGTCAGTTGGCGTTGCGAAAGGGATTTTGGGGGACGGCCGGCCTATTATCGGCGGCGCGCCGTACACGTCATTTCGACCCCTAATATAGGCCTCTTTGACAAAAATGCGACCCCAGAAGCGCCCCTGACAGGGCACATGCTGAATCCGCGCATAGCACGGGTTCCGGCCAGATAAGTCATTTTGTTTCAATAGCTTATGGTGCTCAAATCTTGTCGAGCCAGGCCAGGATCGCGACCACGATCAAAATCACCCCGAAAAGGCCCATTCCGGAGTGGCCGAGGCCATAGCCATAGCCGCGAATTCGGCCGCTATAGCCGCCCAGCAGGATAATCAGCAGAAGGATGATGAGGATCAGTCCAAGCGACATGGCGCCCTCCTCAGAACAGGCGGCAGCCGCACGGCGAGACGCCTACGGCCCCGCAAATACCGAGCAAAGCACATTCCGGCCTGCGAGTCGTTAAGGCCGTCAGCCGATCACGAGGATGTTGCCGGGGGCGGGAGCGGCTAAGGCGGGATGTTTGCCAAGCCTACCATCGTCATTGCCGGGCTTGACCCGGCAATCCATCACGGAGAAACGCTCTCTCTTTCGATGGATGCGCGGGTCAAGCCCGCGCATGACGAGCGGAGTTGGCGCCGTTACTTCTTCTCGTTCAGCTTCAGCGCCGCCGAGTTGATGCAGTAGCGCAGGCCGGTCGGGCCGGGGCCATCGTTGAAGACGTGGCCGAGATGGCCGTCGCATTTCGAGCACAGTACCTCGGTGCGGATCATGCCGTGGCTCATGTCGCGCTCCTCGTCGACATGGCTCTCGACCGCGGGCTTGGAGAAGCTCGGCCAGCCGCAGCCGGAATCGAACTTCTGGTCGGATTCGAACAGCGTCTGCCCGCAGCCGGCGCAGACATAGGTGCCCTTGCGCGGATCATGCTCATACTCACCGGTGAAGGGCCGCTCGGTCGCTTTCTCGCGCAGCACGGCGTACTGCATCGGCGTCAATTCCTTGCGCCACTCGGCCTCACTCTTGCGGACCTTGCCGTCGGTCTTGGTATCGGACATTCAACCTCCTTTGCGAGATGCTCAGTTGGTGACCTTGGTGCTGCCCACCAGCGTCGGCTTCTCGATGTAGTTCTCCGCGAAGATCTTCTTCAGGTTCTCGACCTTCGGGATGTCGTTATAGGCAATATAGGGCTGGTTCGGGTGCAGCGTCAGATAGTCCTGGTGGTAGCCCTCCGCCGGATAGAACGCCTCCAGCGCGCCGACCTTGGTGACGATCGGCTTCTTGTAGACCTTGGCCGCGTTGAGCTGGGCGATATAGGCGTCCGCCACCTTCTTCTGCTCGTCGCTGGTGGTGAAGATCGCCGAGCGATATTGCGTGCCGGAATCGGGGCCCTGTCGGTTCAGCTGGGTCGGGTCGTGCACGACGGAGAAGAAGATCTGCAGGATCTTGCCGTAGGAGATCTTCTGCGGATCGTACTTGATCTCGACCGATTCCGCATGGCCGGTGGTGCCGGTCGAGACCTTCTCGTAATCGGCGTTTGCCTTGCTGCCGCCGGAGTAGCCGGACACCGCGCTGACGATGCCGGCGGTGTGCTGGAACACGCCTTGCACACCCCAGAAGCAGCCGCCGGCCAGCACCGCGGTCTTGATGCCGGATTCCGGCGCGCTCGCGGCCGGCGGCGGGATGATCACCGCGTCTTCGGCGGCAAGCGAGGGCGCAACGGCAAAAGCTGTAACGGCCAGCGCGCCGATCGCGGCGGCGCACAGCGAGAGGCGGCTGAGGGAGCTTTTGAGCATGGGTTCCTCGTGGGATCGCAAGTGGGGCCAGTCTAGAGCGGGAGCCGGCATTGGCCAATCAGGCCGGGCGGCTCCGACGCTTCAAAATACGGGCGAGGGGACGCTTTGTTACGGCTCCGGCCACACGGTTTCGTGAGGGCACGGCTCGTTCGACGGCGTCATTCCGGGGCGGTCCGCAGGGCCGAACCCGGAATCTCGAGATTCCGGGTTCGATGCTTTCGCATCGCCCCGGAATGACAGCGTCACACCACCACGCTCAGCCGCTTCGCTGCCCGCGTGATGCCCGTGTAGAGCCACCGCGCGCGCGAGTCCTGGAACGCAAAACTCTCGTCGAACAGCACGACGTCGTCCCATTGCGAGCCCTGCGACTTGTGCACGGTCAGCACGTAGCCGTAGTCGAACTCGTCATAGGGCTTGCGCTGCTCCCACGGCACGCCCTCGACGCCGCCGTCGAAGCATTCGCCGCGCACCGAGACCTTGGTGACCTTGTAGCCAAAATCCTCATCCGGCATCACGCGCATGGTGATGATCCTGGATTTCGACTGCGCGCGCGCCTTGACCCGCCACAGGCCGCCGTTGAACAGGCCCTTCTTGCGGTTGTTGCGCAGGCAGACCAGCTTGTCGCCGGCAACCGGCAGCGGATCCTCGATGTTCTGCCGCTGCCGCACCCGCATGTTGTAGGCGCGTCGGGTGTTGTTGCGGCCGACCAGCACCTGGTCGGCGCTCATCACGCGGTCCGGATCGAGCTCCTTGCGCGAGACCACTTCGCTCTCGCCGTGGCGGCCGATCTCGAGCTCGCGGCCCTCGCGGATATCCATCGACATCCGCACGATCGGATCGTCCTGCGCCTGGCGGTGCACCTCGGTCAGCATCGCGTCGGGCTCGGCATCGGTGAAGAAGCCGCCGCCCTGGATCGGCGGCAATTGCGCGGGATCGCCGAGCACCAGCAGCGGGCAGTCGAACGACATCAAATCGCGGCCGAGTTCGGCATCGACCATCGAGCATTCGTCGATCACGATCAGCTTCGCCTTCGATGCCGGCGCGTCGTCCCAGAGCTCGAAGCTCGGCTGCTCGACGCCGGACTCGCGGGCGCGGTAGATCAGGGAATGGATCGTGGAGGCGCTGTCGCAGCCCTTGTTGCGCATGACGAGCGCCGCCTTGCCGGTGAAGGCCGCGAACTTCACCTCGCCGTCGACGCCTTCGGCGATGTGGCGGGCGAGCGTGGTCTTGCCGGTTCCGGCGTAGCCGAACAGGCGGAACACCGGCGGCGTGCCGTTCTGGCCGGGCTTGGCCTTCAGCCAGTCGGCGACGGCTTTCAGCGCAGTGTCCTGATGCGGCGTGAAGGTGGTCATAAGCTTTCGGAAGAGTGAGCGCGCGACCGATAGCGCCGCGACTCAGCCCTCACAAGCTAACCATTCGCGCCGTCAGTGCAAGGCGCCGAAGGCCCGCCGTGAGCGGCGATCACTGCCAGCCCGGAACACCCCGCATGTCGGGCAGATGGTGCGCGATGCCCTTGTGGCAATCGATACAGGTCTTCTCGCCCGTGAACAGGAAGCGCTGGTGGGCGACGGAGGCGCGCGGCGACTGCTTGGTGATGTCCATGGATTGCGCGCTGTGGCAGTTGCGGCACTCTAGGGAATCATTGGCCTTGAAGCGGGCCCATTCGTGCAGCGCCAGTTCGAGCCGGTGGTCGACGAATTTGTCGCGGGTGTCGATGCTGCCGAAGATGTGGCCCCAGACCTCCTTGGAGGCCTGCATCTTGCGGGCGATCTTGTCGGTCCAGTTGTGCGGGACGTGGCAGTCCGGGCAACTGGCGCGAACGCCGGACCGGTTGGTGAAATGGATGGTCGACTTGAGTTCGGCTAACACGTTGTCGCGCATCTCGTGGCAGCCGGTGCAGAACTTCTCGGTGTTGGTCAGCTCGAGCGCCGTGTTGAAGCCGCCCCAGAAGATCACGCCCGCGACGAAGCCGGCGAGCACCAGGACGCCGAGCCCGAACACCGTGCTCGGCCGGATCAGCACGTCCCACAATTCAAGGGCAAAGTGCCAGACGCGGGCGAAAAAGCCCGCAGTCTGCTTCTGCTTTTCGGCTTCGTTCATCGCCGCCCACCCGGTGCTGCGCGATTCAGGATGGTGTCGATGTCGACGAAATCGTTGCTCACCGGCGGCGTCGCGACGTTCTGCGGCACGTGGCATTCGGTGCAGAAGAAGCGGCGCGGCGACACCGAGGAGAGGAACTGGCCGTCGCGGTCCATGAAATGGGTGATCGAGACCATCGGCGCCTGCGATTCACCGGTGCGGGCGCGCGCATGGCAGGACAGGCACTTATTGCCGTTGATGTCGACCTGGTAACCGTCGATCGAGTGCGGGATCACCGGCGGCTGCTCCGGGTAGTTGCGGATCTCCCGCTCCGCGGTGTTGCGCATCGGCGTCATCGGCGGCGCCGGGCCTTCCTCGTTGAGGGGAGCAGGGCCGCGCAGGGCGGAGTTGACGCCTTGCGCAAACAGCGAGCTCGATGCGGCCGCAAGCACAATCGCAAGGACGAGGATGGCGGACTTTCCGATCATGTCGTCGTCACCTTCTCGACGCGCACGGCGCATTTCTTGTAGTCGGTCTGCAGCGAGATCGGGTCGGTCGCGTCCAGCGTCACCTTGTTGATCATCTTGGATTCGTCGAACCAGGGGACGAACACGAGTCCGCGCGGCGGCTTGTCGCGGCCGCGGGTTTCCAGCCGGACGCGGATGTAGCCACGGCGCGACTCGACCTTGACCTCGTCGCCGCGGCGCAACTTCAGCTCGGCAGCGTCGTCCGGGTGCATGAAGCAGACGGCTTCGGGGAACGCCTTGTACAGCTCGGGCACGCGGCGGGTCATGGTGCCGGAGTGCCAATGCTCGAGCACGCGGCCGGTCGAGAGCCAGAGCGGATAGTCCTTGTCGGGCTCCTCCGCCGCCGGTTCGTAGGGCAGGGCGAAGATGCGCGCTCTTCCGTCGGGGAAGCCGTAGAACTGGACGCCGGCGCCCTGACGGACGTAGGGATCAAGCCCCTCGCGGAAGCGCCAGCGTGTCTCCTGGCCGTTGACCACCGGCCAGCGCAGTCCGCGCACCTGGTGATAGGTGTCGAACGGCGCGAGGTCGTGACCATGGCCGCGGCCGAACGACGCGTATTCCTCGAACAGGCCTTTGTGGACATAGAAGCCGAAGGCCTTCGACTCATCGTTGGCGTAGCCGGATTCGATGTCGCTGACCGGAAACTTGTCGACCTCGCCGTTGCGGTAGAGCACGTCGAACAACGTCTTGCCGCGGTACTCCGGCTTCTTCGCGATCAACTCCTCGGGCCAGACCTCCTCGACCTTGAAGCGCTTGGAAAACTCCATGAGCTGCCAGAGGTCGGACTTCGCTTCGCCAGGTGCTGATACCAATTGGTGCCACGCGTGGGTCCGCCGCTCGGCATTGCCGTAGGCGCCTTCCTTCTCGACCCACATCGCCGCCGGCAGAATGAGATCGGCGGCGAGCGCCGTCACCGACGGATAGGCGTCCGAGACCACGATGAAGTTTTCGGGATTGCGATAGCCGAGATAGGTCTCCTCGTTGGCGTTGGCCGCGGCCTGCAGGTTGTTGTTGACCTGGATCCAGTAGGCGTTGAGCAAGCCGTCCTTCAGCATGCGGTTCTGCAACACCGCGTGATAGCCGGGCTTGTCGGGGATGGTGCCTTCGGGAAGCTTCCAGATGTGCTCCGTCTTGTCGCGATGCTCCTTGTTGGTGACGACCATGTCGGCCGGCAGGCGGTGCGAGAAGGTGCCGACCTCGCGCGCGGTGCCGCAGGCCGAGGGCTGGCCGGTCAGCGAGAACGGGCTGTTGCCGGGCTCGGAGATCTTTCCGGTCAGCAGATGCAGGTTGTAGACAAGGTTGTTGCACCAGACGCCGCGGGTGTGCTGGTTGAAGCCCATGGTCCACAGGCTCATGACCTTGACCTTGGGATCGGCATAGAGTTCGGCGAGCGCCTCCAGCCGATTGAGCGGAACGCCGGCCATCTCGGCCGCCTTCGCCAGCGTGTAGTCGGAGAGGAACTTGACGTACTCGTCGTAGGTCATGTCGGTGGCGTCGCCGGCCTTGGCGCGTCCGGTCGCCTTCTTCTCGAGCGGATGCTCGGGACGCAGGCCGTAGCCGATGTCGGTCTGGCCGCGCTTGAACAGCGTGTGCTTGTCGACGAAGTCCTTGTTGACCCGCCCGGTCTTCACGATGTGGTTGGCGATGGCGTTGAGCAGATAGAGATCGGCCTGCGGCTTGAAGACGAGGCCGATATCGGCGAGGTCGAACGAGCGGTGCTCGAAGGTCGACAGCACGGCCACGCGGACATGCGGCGCGGAGAGTCTGCGGTCGGCGACGCGGGTCCACAGGATCGGGTGCATCTCCGCCATGTTCGAGCCCCACAGCACGAAGGCGTCGGCGGCCTCGATATCGTCATAGCAGCCCATCGGCTCGTCGATGCCGAAGGTGCGCATGAAGCCGACTGCGGCCGACGCCATGCAGTGGCGCGCATTGGGATCGATGTTGTTGGAGCGGAAGCCGGCCTTGAACAGTTTTGAGGCGGCGTAGCCTTCCCAGATCGTCCACTGGCCGGAGCCAAACATGCCGACACCGCTCGGCCCGCGCTTCTTCAAGGCCGCCTTGAACTTCTCCGCCATCACGTCGAACGCTTCGTCCCACGACACGGCGGTGAACTCGCCGTTCTTGTCGAATTTGCCGTTGGACTTGCGCAGCATCGGCCGGGTCAGGCGATCGTGGCCGTACATGATCTTGGAGAGGAAATAGCCCTTCACGCAATTCAGGCCGCGGTTGACCTCCGACTTGATGTCGCCATGGGTGGCGACGACGCGATTGTCCTTGGTCGCGACCATGACGCTGCAGCCGGTGCCGCAGAACCGGCACGGCGCCTTGTCCCACTTCAATTCGCTCTCGTTGCGTTCGGTGACGAGGTTGGCGGCTTTGGCCGCGACCGGCATGCCTCCGGCGAGCGCGGCCATCGCAGCCGCCTCCAGTTTCAGGATTTGACGACGGTCCAGTTTGGGCGCGGACATGGTGTTGACCTTCCCCGTTCGATCAGACGCTCGCGGCATCGACGGCGTGGAACACGAGCGATGCGGAGTAGACATGCGGTAATGCCGAGATTTCGTTCAAGGTCGAGCCGAGTGAACTCGCATTAGGCGCGTCGACAACGACGACGAACTTCCCCCTCTCGTCGCGGCCGTGGATCTCACAGCCGGGCAATGCGGTGATCGCGGCGGCGACCCTGTCGAGGTGGTCGGGTCGGGCTTGCACCAGGATGCTGGCGATCTCGCCGCCGGGCGGTGGCGGCACGTGATCGGTCGCAAGCACGCGGCCAGTGATGAGGGCGCGACGATCGATGGCGATGAGAGATCTGGTCACGGCGCGTGCGTTCCCTGGGCTGGTCAATGTGGTGGAGGAGGACCCGGGGGTCCCGCCATCATCTGGTAGATCCAAACCGCAAGGCCGTAGCTACCCACCGTGGCAACTGCCAGGGCAGGCATCAGGACCGCGGTGAGAAAGAGGAACGCAAAGATCTCCATGCGCCTTCGGCGCGGCCTCGCGCTCGCATCGTCGCTGGTTGCCAACATGCGTCGTCTCGTCAAAAAGTTGGGAGGGGGCCTCGTTGCCCTCCAAACAAGTAACAACGGGTCACGCTTGCGCACTGATCTAGATCAATGCGCGGCGAAAACAGCGGGAGATTCGGGATGATCTGCCGGTTGTTTCGCCCGGCGATAATCTTCGGCTGACCTCTCCCGCGTCCCGGAATTGGCGGAGGCTGGACTTCAAGGACCCGCGCAATAGACTGCGGTGCACAACAAGAAGCCTTGCAACATGCCTTGGGAGTGACTCCATGAAATTCGGCATCTTTTACGAGCTGCAATTGCCGCGCCCCTGGAACGACGGCGACGAGCTCAGGCTCTACCAGAACGCGCTGACGCAATTGGAAACCGCCGACCGGCTCGCTTACGACTACGCCTGGGTCGTGGAGCACCACTTCCTCGAGGAATATTCGCACTCGCCGGCGCCGGAATCCTTCCTCGCCGCCGCGAGCCAGCGCACCAAGAACATCCGGCTCGGCCACGGCATCTTCCAGCTCACCACCAATCATCCCGCCCGCGTCGCCGAGCGGGTCGCGGTGCTCGATCTCTTGAGCAACGGCCGCTGCGAGTTCGGCATGGGCGAAAGCGCCTCGATCACCGAGCTGACGCCGTTCGGCCGCGACATGGAAACCAAGCGCGAGGTGTTCGAGGAAGCCGTGCAGGCGATCTTTCCGATGTTCAGCAAGGTCGGCACCGAGCATCACGGCAAGTATTTCGATATCCCGCTGCGCAATGTCGTGCCGAAGCCGGTGCAGAAGCCGCATCCGCCGCTCTGGATGGCGTGCTCGCAACTGCCGACCATCGAACGCGCCGGGCAGAACGGGTTTGGCGCGCTCGGCTTTCAGTTCGTCAGCGCCGAGGCGGCGCATGCCTGGGTGCACGCCTATTACAACGCGATCACCAAGCGGCTGAAGAAGCTCGCCGACTACGAGATCAATCCGAACATGGCGCTGGTCTCGTTCTTCATGTGCGCGAAGACGGACGAGGAAGCGCGCAGGCGCGCCGACGGCGCGACCTTCTTCCAGTTCGCGCTGCGCTATTACGGCCAGGCACAAAACCGGCAGCGGCCGGCGCCCGGCACCGTCAACATGTGGGACGAGTACAACAAGTGGAAGCGCGACAATCCGGAGGCGCAGGAGGCCGCGCTGCGCGGCGGCCTGATCGGCTCGCCCGAGACCTTGCGCAAGAAACTGCGGCGCTTTCGCTCGTCGCATATCGATCAGGTGATCCTGCTCAACCAGGCCGGCAAGAACACGCATGAGCACATCTGCGAGTCGCTCGAGCTGTTCGCGAAGGAAGTGATGCCGGAGTTCCAGCACGATCCCGAGCACGATGCCTGGAAGAGGGGCGTGCTGGACAGCTCGATTAAGCTCGAGGAGATCGACACCCAGGCGTTCACGGACCGCTATGGTAAACTCGCGGTCAATGTCGGCTCGAAGGTGGCAGCCGCCGGCTGATCGACTGCTGGAGCACCGGCTCTGATAATCAGAGCCGATATTCCAGATTCTTGTTGGACGCGTTTTCTTCACGCGAACCGGTACCCACTTCGTTCGAAAACGCTTCTGTACCGCGACCTCGCGTTTCCGTGAGGAAAATAATTCGCTACGCGCGATCCGCGGCTTAAAAGAAACGGCACGCGCGATGCCGGCACCGAAGTGCTGGCATCGCTATTTTTGTGCGGTGCTCGACAGCTTCATTCGCGCGCCCCATCATCCTGACATCGCATGATCGTGCAGCGCGATAGCGCGCTTGATCGTCAGGAGAGTTTTGGAATGAAGCGTCGTGAGTTTCTCAAACTGTCGCTTGGCACGGCGGCGGCCGCTGCGCTGACGCAGCGCGCGCGAGCGCAATCGGGCGTGAAGGAGATTCGTATCGGCTATCAGAAGAACGGCGTGCTGGTCATCGCGCGGCAGCGCGCGACGCTGGAAAATCATTTCAAGCCGCAGGGCATCGAGGTGAAATGGGTCGAGTTTTCCTCGGGCCCGCCGATGATGGAGGCTATGAATGTCGGCAGCATCGATTACGGCGCGGTCGGCGATTCCCCGCCGGCGTTCGCGCAGGCCGCGGGTGCTGCTATCGTCTACGCCGCCGGGCAGCCGATCACCAACGGACAGGGCATCCTGGTGCCGCAGAACTCCGCGATCCGGACCATCGCCGAACTGAAGGGCAAGCGCGTCGGCTTCACCAAGGGTTCCAGCGCGCACAACATCACGGTGCAGACGCTGGAGAAGGCCGGTCTCACCTATGCCGACATCACGCCGGTCTATCTGACGCCGCCGGATGCGGGCCCCGCCTTCGCCAACGGCAGCATCGACGCGTGGGCGATCTGGGATCCCTACTTCGCGATCGGCGAGACCAAGCAGAACGGCCGCATCCTGGTCAACGCGAACGAGATCACCAAGACCAATTCGTTCTACATCGCTAACCGGGATTTTGCGAAGAACAACGGAAGCATCCTGCAACAGATCATCGATGTCACGACGTCGACCGCAGCCTGGGCCGAGGCGCATCGCGACGAGGTGGCGAAGTCGTTGAGTGCGGTGACCGGCATCGCGCTCGATATCCAGACCATCGCCGCGAACCGCTCGTCGTTCAAGGTCGGACCCGTGACCGACGACATCATCGCGACCCAGCAGGGCGTCGCCGACCGCTTCTTCAAGCTCGGCCTGATCCCGAAGCAGATCGCGATCCGCGACATCGTCTGGCGCAATCCCCAGACCTGATCGGCGCGCGTTTGGTCATTTCAATGCAGAGGATAGTCCCATGACGCGTTTATTTCGACGCTGGATCGCCCGCGCGGTGCTGTCGCTCAGCATCGTCGCCGCAACCGTCAGCGCCTCCTACGGCGAGGACAAGGTGGTCCGCATCGGTTACCAGAAATACGGCAAGCTGGTGCTGCTCAAGAGCAAGGGGTCCCTCGAGGACAAGCTGAAGGCGGTCGGCACCAAGGTGGTGTGGACCGAGTTTCCGTCCGGGCCGCCGCTGCTCGAGGCGCTCAATGTCGGCGCGATCGATTTCGGCAACACCGGCGAGGCGCCGCCGATCTTCGCGCAGGCCGCCGGCGCGCCGATCCAGTATGTCGCCTACGAGCCGCCGGCGCCGAAGGGCGAGGCGATCCTGGTGCCGAAGGACAGCGCGATCAAGTCGGTCGCTGACCTGAAGGGCAAGAAGGTCGCGCTGAACAAGGGCTCCAACGTCCACTACCTCTTGGTGAAGGCGCTGGAGAAGGCCGGCGTCAAATATTCCGAGATCGAGCCGGTGTTCCTGGCGCCGGCCGATGCGCGCGCGGCGTTCGAGCGCGGCGCGGTCGATGCCTGGGTGATCTGGGATCCGTTCCAGGCCGCGGCCGAGGCTGCGACCGGCGCCCGCACCGTCGCCGACGGCACCGGCATCGTCGCGAACTATCAGTTCTACTTCGCCTCGAAGAAATTCCTGCAGGCCGATCCGAAGCTCGTCGAGCTCGTGCTGGCGCAGCTGAGCGAGGTCGACGACTGGGCCAAGGGCGACATCCATGCCGTTGCCGAGCAGCTGGCGCCGAGCATCGGCCTGTCCTTGCCGGTGGTCGAGGTCGCGCTGAAGCGGCAGGCCTACGGCATCAAGCCGGTCACCGATGCCGTGGTCGCAGACCAGCAGCAGGTCGCCGACACGTTCTTCGCGCTCGGCCTGATCCCGAAACAAATCAAGATTTCCGACGTCGCATGGAGGCCGGGCACGTGAGCACCCCAACCAACGCCAACATCCTCTGGTTCCTGCCGACCCACGGCGACAGCCGCTATCTCGGCACGTCGATCGGCGGCCGCGAGGTGAACTTCAATTATCTGCGCCAGATCGCGCAGGCCGCGGATCAGCTCGGCTATTACGGCGTGCTGCTGCCGACCGGGCGGAGCTGCGAGGATTCCTGGGTGGTGGCCTCGGCCGTTGCGCCCTGGACCGAACGCCTGCGCTATCTCGTGGCGGTGAGGCCCGGGCTGCAGTCGCCGAGCGTCGCCGCACGCATGACCGCGACGCTGGACCGGCTGTCGAACGGCCGTCTGCTGATCAACGTCGTCACCGGCGGCGATCCGATCGAGAACAAGGGCGACGGCATTTTCTTAGGTCATGACGAGCGCTACGCGGTGACCCGCGAGTTCCTCAATGTCTACAGCGATCTCCTGGCGGGCAAGACCGTCAATGTCGAAGGCGAGCACATCCGGATCGAGGACGGCCGCCTGCTGTTCAATCCGGTGCAGTCGCCGCGGCCGCCGCTGTATTTCGGCGGCTCCTCGGACGCCGGCATCGACGTCGCGGTCGACACCGTCGACAAATATCTGACCTGGGGGGAGCCGCCGGCGCAGGTCGCCGAGAAGATCGCCAAGGTGAAGGCGGTGGCGGCGCAGCGTGGCCGCAAGCTCTCGTTCGGCATCCGCCTGCATGTGATCGTGCGCGAGACCAGTGCGGAAGCCTGGCGCGCCGCCGACGAGCTGATCCAGTATGTCACCGACGACACGGTGGCCGCCGCGCAGAAGATCTTTGCGCGGATGGATTCGGTCGGCCAGCAGCGCATGGCACAACTGCATGGCGGCCGCCGCGACAAGCTCGAGATCAGCCCGAATTTGTGGGCCGGCGTCGGCCTGGTGCGCGGCGGAGCCGGCACCGCGCTGGTCGGCGATCCCGAGACCGTCGCCGCGCGGATCAAGGAGTATCAGGATATCGGCGTCGATACCTTCATCATGTCGGGTTACCCGCATCTCGAGGAAGCCTATCGCTTCGCTGAATTGGTGTTCCCGCTGTTGTCGCTGGCGCAGGGCGGCAACGTGACGCCGATCCGGGTCAACACCGGGCCGTTCGGCGAGACCATCGGCAACGACTACCGTCCGCAGAAGCAGGCATCGCAATCATGAGCTTGATCGACAGTTTACCGCGCGTCGGCGCACCGAAGCTTCCGAAGGTCGACGGACTGATCCCCTGGATCGTGCCGCTGGCGATCGTGCTGGTCTGGCAGCTTGCCTGCGTCACCGGTTTTGTTCCCTCGCGGGTGTTGCCGGCGCCGACCGACGTCGCGGTGGCGGGATGGAAGCTGCTGCTCTCAGGCGAACTGGTCCGCAACATCTGGGTCAGCTTCTGGCGCGCCTCGATCGGCTTCTTGATCGGCGGCGGCATCGGCTTTGCGTTCGGCCTCGCCAATGGGCTGTCGCAGCTGTCGGCAAAGCTCACCGACACCACCTTGCAGATGGTGCGCAACATCCCGCATTTGGCGCTGATCCCGCTCGTCATCCTGTGGTTCGGCATCGACGAGTCGGCAAAGCTGTTCCTGGTCGCGCTCGGCGTGTTCTTCCCGATCTATCTCAACACGCTGCACGGCATCCGCACCGTCGATCCGCAGCTGATCGAGATGGGCCGCATTTACGGCATGACCGACGGCGAGCTGTTCCGCCGGGTGATCTTTCCCGGCGCGCTGCCCTCGATCTTCGTCGGCCTGCGCTTCGCGCTCGGCATCATGTGGCTGACCCTGATCGTCGCCGAGACCATCGCGGCCTCGTCGGGCCTCGGCTACATGGCGATGCAGGCGCGCGAGTTCATGCTGATCGACGTCGTCGTGCTCTCGATCCTGATCTACGCCTTGCTCGGCAAGCTCGCCGATAGCGCCTCGCGGGCGCTGGAGCGGCTGACCCTGTCGTGGCATCCCGCCTTCCAGAAGAAGTGAGAATGAGAATGCAAGAAGCGCTTCGTTTCGAAACCGCTGAAGCCGGGCCGGTCGACCGCACCGAGATCGTCGTGAAGGCGCGGCAGTTGCGGCGCGTGCCGGAAGGCGCGGCCCGCGGCCTGTCGCTGACCATCCGCGGCCTGCGCAAGGCGTTCGGCGACAATGAGGTGCTGCGCGGCATCGACCTGCACATCCCGGCCGGGCAGTTCGTCGCGATCGTCGGTCGCAGCGGCTGCGGCAAGAGCACGCTGCTGCGCCTGATCGCCGGCCTCGATGCGCCGACGGCGGGAAGCATCGCCTTCGGCGAACAGCCGAGGGCGCAGGACGTCCGCGTCATGTTCCAGGAGCCGCGGCTGCTGCCCTGGGCGCGCGTGCTCTCCAATGTCGAGGTCGGGCTGGGGCGCGAGCGCTCGTCTGCTGATGCACAGGCGCGCGCCGAGCGCGCGCTGGTCGAGGTCGGGCTCGGCGACAAGCGCACCCAGTGGCCGTCGGTGCTATCAGGTGGGCAGAAGCAGCGCGTGGCCCTGGCGCGGGCGCTGGTCAGCCAGCCCCGCGTGCTGGCATTCGACGAACCGCTCGGCGCGCTCGACGCGCTGACCCGGATTTCGATGCAGCAACTGCTGGAACGGGTCTGGCGCGACCAGGGCTTTACCGCGATCCTGGTGACGCATGACGTCGCCGAGGCGGTCGCGCTCGCCGACCGAGTGCTGGTCATCGAGGACGGCCGCATCGCCGAGGATGTCGCGGTCGATCTGCCGCGGCCGCGCCGGCGCGGGTCGGCCGAACTCGCCGCGCTGGAGGGCGAGATCCTGAAGCATCTGCTCGAAGGCAGCGAAGACAGTCTGTGAGGTCGCCATGAATTCCGTCGTCCGCAATGTTTCGATCGAGCCCGCGGTTGCGGCCGCCGAATTCCGCGGCGCGATGCGTCACCTCACCGGCGGCGTCAGCGTGATCACGGCCGGTCGGGCTAAGGATATTTCGGGAATGACGGTGACCTCGGTGTCGTCGCTCTCGGTCGAGCCGCCGTCCTTGATCGTCAGCATCAACCGCGCGGCCTCGTCATGGCCGCTGATCGCGCGCCATGGCGTGTTCGGCGTCAACATCCTGGCCGCGGATCAACGCGACATCGCCGAGCGCTTCACCGGCAAGGGCGGCCTGAAGGGCGCAGACCGCTTCACCGGGGCCGAGTGGACGACGCGTGCGTCAGGCGTCCCGCTGCTGGTCGGCGCGCTTGCCGCGGTTGATTGCAAGGTCGAGGAGACCATCGAACGGCATTCACACGTGATCGTCATCGGCCGCGTGCTCGACGTGATTGCGTCGGAGCGTACCGCCGCGCTGGCGTATTGGCACGGCGAGTATGTCGCGATCGACCATGAGGAAGACGCCGCACGGCTGGCTGAGGTCAGTCTGCCGTCGCGTCATGTTCATGCGAGGGGCGGGCGCTAGCGCGCCGTGCTTACGTGCTTATCCGGATCGGACTTTAGAAAACTGCGCTCAGCGATGCCGGGCTGTCGATGATCACATTGCTGCCGCGGACGCCGGCCCATACGGCCTGGATGGTCTGAGCCGAGGTGCCCAGGGGAATGCCGACGACGAGCGTGGTCGGGATACGGCCAAAGCTCGACGGGGTCTCGTTATAGGTGAAGCTTGCGACGACCGGCGAGACCGTGCCATTGACGGTGACTCCGAACACGCCGCCCGGAATATCGTTGCCCGTGGCGTAGGGATTCGGAACGTTAAGGGTGATGATCGCGGTGGTGCCGACGCCCTCCGGAATCGTCAGGCTGAGGCCTTGCATCGGCGTTAAAGTCGCGGAAGTCGTGGACAGGGTGCCGCTGGTCTGCGCGTAAAGAGCCATATCACTCTCCAGTTGTCAAAATTCGTAGCACAATAGGAGATTGAATACGGCAACTGTTCCCAAGATTCAAGGGAGGAACGGGCCAAAGGCGGCCGGCGCGGCATGTTGGCGGTGGCGCTTGCCCGGCGGGCGCATTAAATGCCGGTGGGATTTCAAAGACGTGACGGTTCAATGAAGCGCGTGGGAAGCTGGCTGTTCTACATCATCGGTGCGATCGCCGTCGCTTATCTCGTGCTCTATGCCTATGTGACGTTCACCGGTCGTGACATCACGCCGGGCGATCCGATCCGGATCTTCCGCAAGCCCGACGCGCCCAGCTATTCGTGACCCGAGGCAAACGGCGGGATTGCCCCGCCGCTTCCCTCCTTCTCAGCCGGCGTTTGCCATGCGTTGATAATCGGGCGCGCCATTGCCGGCCGGGGTGATCGGGATGCCGCCGTCGGCATATTCGTTCAGCTTGTTGCGCAGCGTGCGGATCGAGATGCCGAGGATGTTGGCGGCATGGGTGCGGTTGCCAAGGCAGTGCTTCAGCGTTTCCAGGATCAGGTCGCGTTCGACATCGGCGACGGTGCGGCCGACCAGCGCGCGGGTGACCTGCTCGGCGGCAAGCGTCGCGTGCGCGACCGCGGGCGCGGTCTTGGCGAGGTCGAGCCGGTCGCCGTCGGGGGTCAGGATCGCCTCAGAACCGATCTCGTCGCCCTGCGCCATCAGGACCGCGCGATGGATGGTGTTCTCGAGCTCGCGGACGTTGCCCTGCCAGCGGTTCGCGGTCAGGACGCGGCGGGCATCAGCCGAGATCGGACGGACCGGCATGCCGTTGGCCTCGGCATATTTCCTGGCGAAATGCTGCGCCAGCTCGAGGATGTCGGCCGGGCGGTCGCGCAGCGGCGGAATCTTCAGGTTGACGACGTTGAGGCGGAACAGCAGGTCCTCGCGGAAGGTGCCTTCGCGCACCGCCTCCGAGAGGTTGCGGTTCGAGGTCGCGATGATGCGGATGTCGACCGGCACCGGCTTGGTGCCGCCGACGCGATCGATCACGCGCTCCTGGATCGCGCGCAGCAGCTTGGACTGCAGCCGAACGTCCATCTCGGAGATTTCGTCGAGTAGCAGCGTGCCGCCGGTCGCTTCCTCGAACTTGCCGATGCGGCGCGCCACCGCGCCGGTGAAGGCGCCCTTCTCATGGCCGAACAGCTCGGATTCCAGGAGGTGCTCGGGGATCGCGGCGCAGTTGATCGAGATGAACGGCCGCTTGGCGCGGCCCGAGCGGGAATGGACGTAGCGCGCCAGCACTTCCTTTCCGGTGCCGGACTCGCCGGTGATCATGACGGAGGCGTCCGAGCCTGCGATCTGCTGCGCCAGCTTGATCACCCGGCCCATCGCCTCGTCGCGCCAGATCAAATCGCGCGCGTCGTTGGCGACCGCGGCCAGCACCGCTGCGATCAGCTCGGGATCCGGCGGCAGCGGGATGTATTCCTTGGCGCCGGCGTGGATCGCGGCGACCGCGGCGCGGGCATCGTTGGAGATGCCGCAGGCGACGATCGGCACGTGGATGTGCTCGGCTTCGAGCCGCATCACGAGGTCGCGGATGTCGAGACCGACATCGACCAGCAGGAGGTCGGCGCCCTTGCCGCCGCGCAGCACGTTCATCGCCTGTTCGGCGGCCTCGGCGTGGGTCACGGAGGCGCCGTTGTCCATCGCGATCTTGGTCGCGGTCGTGAGCTGGCCCTTCAGGGTGCCAACGATGAGAAGCCGCATGATGATCTCCTGTTCGTCTGGTCGCGCAGGTCCCGCGCGCTACCGCCTGAGTTGTTAAGAGCGTTCTGCCTTGATGATTTCGGTCATGGTCACGCCGAGCTTGTCTTCCACCAGCACCACTTCGCCACGCGCCACCAGGCGGTTGTTGACGTAGATGTCGATCGCCTCGCCGACGCGGCGGTCGAGTTCGAGCACGGTGCCCGGTCCGAGTTTCAGGAGATCGCCGACGTCCATCTTGGAGCGGCCGAGCACCGCCGAGACCTGCACCGGCACGTCGAACACGGCCTCGAGATCGGCCGCGATTCGCGCGGCATGCTCATCCTCGTTGTAGCCGATGTCGTCGATGCCGGGCGCCTCGGCGGAGTTGAGATCGGGAAGCGGGATTTGGGTGTCGGTGTCGCTCATGGTTCAGCCCTCAATCGCCTTCAGCCGGCCTGGCCGCGGGACGCCAGATAGCGCCCGACGAGTTCGTTGATCTTGCCTTCGATCGCGGCGCGTTCCAGCACGACGCCGCCATCGGCCCATTCGATCCGGCAGTCGCCGGTCGCAATCGTCGGCTCGGCCAGGATCACCAGCCGGCCCTGAAAGCCGGAATGCGCCGCCATCCGCTCGATATTGTCATGCGCCGCCTCGTAGAGCGCGTCATTGATGCGGACCACGAGATGCGGAGTCGCCACCAGATGCGAGAAGCAGTCGGAGACCAGCGCGGTGATCTCGCCGAGCGGCTCGCGCGCGATCAGCTCGGAGCAGAGCTTGCGGGCGACCGCGACAGCGACGTCCACCGCCTCGGTCTCCATCCGCGTCTCGATGCCGGCGAAGCGCGCCGCGATGCCCTTGATCGCGGTGCCGATCTCCTCCAGCGCCTGCGCGGCGCGGCGGTCGCTCTCGACCTTGGCCTCGCGCAGCGCGGCCTCGTAGCCGGCGCGATAGGCCCGTGCCTCGGCATCGGCGACCTTCTGTGCGACCTCGGCCGGCGTCGGCGCGCGTTCGCGCGCGCGGTCCGGCGCCGAGAAATCCGTGTCGAACAGGAATTTTGCGGGCGCGGCCATCAATACACCAGCTCGTCGTCGGCGCGGTTCTTGGTCAGCGTGATCTCGCCGCGGGCGGCAAGGTCCTTGGCGAGGTTGACCAAGAGCGCCTGCGCCTCGTCGACATCGCGCAGCCGCACCGGGCCCATCGCGGCCATGTCGTCCATCAGCATCTTGCCGGCGCGCGAGGACATGTTGCCGAGGAAGAAGCTGCGCACCTCCTCGTTGGCGCTCTTCAGCGCGACGCCGAGCTTGTCCTTGTCGATGTTGCGCATCAGCGTCTGGGCCGAGGCGGTATCGAGCTTGATCAAATCGTCGAAGGTGAACATCAGCGCCTTGATGCGCTCGGCGGATTCGCGGTTTTCCTCTTCCAGCGAGGTGATGAAGCGGGTCTCGGTCTGGCGGTCGAAATTGTTGAAGATCTCGGCCATCACCTCATGGGCGTCGCGGCGGCGGGTCTGCGACAGGTTCGACATGAACTCGGTGCGCAGCGTCTGCTCGACGCGCTCGATGACTTCCTTCTGCACCGCTTCCATCCGCAGCATGCGGCCGACCACGTCGAGAGCGATGTCCTCGGGCAGGATCGCGAGCACGCGCGCGGCGTGCTCCGGCTTCAGCTTCGACAGCACGACGGCGATGGTCTGCGGGTATTCGTTCTTGAGGTAGTTGGCGAGCACCTCTTCCTGCACGTTGGAGAGCTTCTCCCACATGTTGCGGCCGGCGGGGCCGCGGATCTCGTCCATGATGCCGGAGACGCGCTCGGCGGGCAGGTATTGCTGCAACAGCCGCTCGGTGGCGTCGAAATTGCCCATCAGCGCGCCGGAGGCCGACATCCGCGAGACGAATTCCAGCATCAGGTCCTCGACCACGTCGGCCTCGACGGTCCCGAGGGTCGACATGTGGACCGACAGCTCGCGGACTTCCTCGTCGTCGAGCATCGACCAGATCTTGCCGCCATACTGCTCGCCGAGCGCGAGCATCAGGATTGCCGCGCGCTTCGGGCCGGGTAGCGGCTTGCCCTTGGGTCGGGCGCTTTGCCGGTTCGCCAGCGTCGAGAGGACGGTGGCGATGTCGTTGGCGTTGGTAGTCTGGGGTACGGCGGCCATGTCAGTTCTCTACCGGCTCGCTCAGCCATTGACGGACGATGGAGACGGTTTCGTTCGGATTGCGTTCGGCGAGCTCGCCGACCCGGTGCACGGCCTGGGCGTGGACCTGGCCCTGGATCTGGGCAACGTCGATCAATTGCGCCGCGCCGCTGCCGCTCGGAATCAGCGCCTGTCCGGGCGTGCCGGTGCTCTCGGGGGCTTCGGCCAGCGCCGGCATGCCCGCGCCGGTCAGCGCCGGAATGACGTCGGCCGCGACGATGCGCTTGACCAGCGGACGGACCACCATGAACAGCACGACGAGGCCAAGCATCATCATGACGCCGAGCTCGATGACGTACATCACGTCATCCTTGGTGAATTGCAGCATGCCGAGCAGGCCGGTCGGTTCGGCGATCGGCTGCGCGGCGGGCGGCTCGGCGAAGCGCAGGTTGACGACCTCGACCTGGTCGCCGCGCTTCTGGTCGAAGCCGATCGCGGAGCGGACCAAAGCGGCGATGCGGTCGAGCTGCTCCTTGGTGCGGTCCTGGTAGACCAGCTCGCCCTTTTCGTTCTTGGAGTAGCTGCCGTCGACCAGCACCGCGACCGAGATGCGGTTGACGCGGCCGGCCTCGGTCACCTCGGTCTTGGTGGTGCGGGAAATCTCGTAATTGTTGGTCTCTTCGCTCTTCTTGCTCTGGTCGCGGGCGCGGGCGGCGTTGTCCTGGTTCTGGCTGCCCGGCAGTTCGTTGGCGACGGTGACCTGGCCGGAATTGTCGGCGGTGAGGCTGCTTTCCTCGCGGGTCTGGGTCGAGCGCAGCACCCGTCCTTCGGGGTCGAACTTGTCCGAGGTCTGGGTGATCTTGTTGTAGTCGAAGTCGGCGGAGAGCTGGACGCGGGCGCGGCCGGCGCCGACCACCGAGGAGACGATGTCCTCGACCTGCTTGCGCATCCGCTTCTCGAAGGCGGCGCGGCGCTCGTCGCCGACCGCGGCGTCGGCATCGGACTGGGCGCCGTCGGCGAGCAGCTGGCCGGCCTCGTCGACGATCGAGACCCGCTGCGGCTTCAGCCCGTTGACCGCGGAGGCGACGACGTGGCGGATCGCCCGGATCTGCTGCGGCTCCAGCGCGCCGCGCACCCTGAGCACGATCGAGGCTGATGGCTCCGGCGTCTCGCGCGAGAACAGCGGCTTCTCCGGCAGCACGAGGTGGACGCGCGCGGCCTGGACGCGGTCGATGGCGCGGATGGTGCGGGCGAGCTCGCCCTCCAGCGCCCGCAGATGGTTGATGTTCTGGACGAAGCTCGTGGTACCCAAGGCATCCGACTTGTCGAAGATCTCGTAGCCGACGCCGCCGCCCTTGGGCATGCCGCCCTCGGCGAGCTTCATTCGGAGCCGGGTCACCTTGTCCTTCGGCACCATGATCGCGGCGCCGTCACTGCGCAGCTCGAACGGGATCGCCTGGCGCTCCAGCTCCTTGATGATGGCCGAGGAATCCTCGGTCGAGAGGTCGGTGAAGAGGGTGGTCATCTGTGGCGTCGTGACGCGCATGATGACGAAAGCGAAGAAGCCGATCAGGGCTGCGGTGACCGCAACCATGGCCGCGAGGCGGGCCGCACCTAGACCTCTCAGGAAAGCAACCAGACTTTGCACCAACGGCCCCCAGGGATTCGGCCCGCGCGGGTCCGACTGGGCAAATATTGCCTAGGGTATGGTTTCCATATGGTTAACGAAGGTTAAGGACCGCGGCAAAATCGCGGACATGAAAAAAACCGGCTTCGCAAGGCGAGGCCGGTTTTCGTCAAATGCCACAGGATCGGCGCCGAATTACTGTCGATATTGCTGGATGCGGGTGGTGCGCAGCCCGGCCAGACCGTGCTGGTCGATCGAGAACTGCCAGGAAAGGAATTCATCGACGGTCAGCGTGTAGCGGCTGCAGGCCTCCTCGAGGGAGAGCAGGCCGCCGCGGACCGCAGCGACGACTTCGGCCTTGCGGCGGATGACCCACCGTTTGGTACCGGGGGCCGGCAAATCCGCAATCGTTAACGGGCTGCCGTCAGGCCCGATGACGTATTTCACCCTCGGGCGATGGGGTTCTGTCATGGCGTACTCACAAACTCTCAACCACTGAACTCGCAAGGGGTAAGCTACGCCTCCCGGTTTAAAATTTGCCTAAGCCCAAGCGTTCAATACGAATCTCGTTGGAACGGCCGGGAACAGGCGGCTCGGCCCGCCGGCAGGCAGACCGGCGCGCGGCGCAATTTGCGGTTCGGCGCGCTCAGATCGTGGGGCGCAGGGGACCGCGCGCCAGCGTCAGCAAGGCATCGGCGAGCGCCTCCGCGGCCTTGTCCGGCCGTCTTTTCTCGTAGATGGCGAATTCCAGATCGGGAAGCGGCGGCAGGCCGTCGCCGATTCCGAGAATGCGCAGGCCCGTGGTGACCGCGCTGAGCGGCAGCGGGGTGACGGCAAGGCCCGCGACGGCGGCGGCGCGGACGCCGGTCAGGCTCGGGCTGGTATAGACGATCTCCCAGCCGAGCTCGCCGTCGCGCAGCGCGGAGAGCGCGGCGTCGCGCGACACCGATCGTTCGCGGTACAGCGCCAGCGGCAGCGGCGCGCCGGGAACGAGATCGAATGTTTCCGCCGCAGCCCACACCAGCGGCTCGCGCCATACCAGGCGGCCTTTCGATGTTCCGAGCGGCCGCTTGGCGAACACCAGATCGAGCCGGCCCGCATTGAGCTGCTCGATCAATTCGGCGCTGACGCCGATCTGCACCTCGAGCTTGACCCCGCGATGCAGCGCGGCGAAGCGGCCGAGCGCCGACGGCAATGAGCCGCCGGCGACTTCCTCGACCACGCCGAGACGGACCGCGCCGGACAGCCGCGGCGCCACCAGCCGCTGCCGCGCCGCCTCCTCGAGCTGCAGCAGACGCCGCGCATCGCCGAGCAGCATCTCGCCTTCGTCGGTCAATGCGACGCTGCGCGTCGTGCGCCGGAACAGCGGCCGCCGGGTCTCGAGCTCGAGCCGCTTGATCTGCTGGCTGATGGTCGACTGGGTCAGATGCAATTGCTCGGCGGCGCGGTGGAAGCCGCCGCAATCGGCGACCGCGACGAAGGCCCGCAAAAGTTCGAGGTCGAGCATCGATTAATCCATATTCATAATCAATCATATTATAGAATATCGTTTCTATTATCAATGCCGGCCGCCTACCTTCGCTTCAGATGATCAAGCAAGGAGAGGCCATCATGTCGGAGACGACACCACAAACCGATCGCACGGCGCGCCTGGCGCGCGCGCGAGCTGTCTACGGTACAAATGGAAAGGTCTGTCCGCCCGACCGCGCGATCGAGCTGCTGGAAGCGGTCATCGCATCCGGCGACCGGGTGGCGCTCGAGGGCGACAACCAGAAGCAGGCGGATTTCCTGGCCGCGTGCCTCGCCGGGGTGACCCCGGCGCGGGTGCATGATCTGCACATGGTGCAGTCGGTGCTCGCGCTTCCCGATCATCTCGCGGTGTTCGAACGCGGCATCGCCAACCGCCTGGACTTCGCCTTTGCTGGCCCGCAGAGCCGCCGCCTTGCCGAGCTCGTCGCCGCCAAGGCGCTGCGGATCGGCGCGATCCATACCTATCTGGAGCTTTACGCGCGGATGCTGGTGGACCTGACACCGCATGTTGCGCTCATCGTGGCCGACAAGGCCGATCGCGACGGCAATCTGTACACCGGTCCGAACACCGAGGACACGCCGACCATCGCCGAGGCCGCTGCGTTCCGCGGTGGCGTCGTCGTGGCGCAGGTCAACGAGATCGTCGATCGCCTGCCGCGCGTCGACATCCCCGGCGACTGGGTCGATGTCGTGGTGCCCGGTCCGAAGCCCTATGCGATCGATCCGCTGTTCACGCGCGATCCCGCCAAGGTCAGGGACGAGAACGTCCTGATGGCGATGATGGCGCTCGCGGCGGTGTACGAACCTTATCAGGTGACTCGGCTCAATCACGGCATCGGCTATGCCACCGCGGCGATCGAGCTGATCCTGCCGACCTTTGCCGCCAGGCGCGGGCTGAAGGGCAAGGTCGCGCGGAATTTCGTGCTCAATCCGCATCCGACGCTGATCCCCGCCATCGAGGCCGGCTTCGTCGACAACGTCTATTGCTTCGGCTCGGAACTCGGCATGGAACGCTATGTCGCCAGCCGTCCCGATGTGTTTCCGGTCGGCGCCGACGGCAATCTGCGCTCCAACCGCGCGCTGGCGCAGGTCGCCGGACAATATGCCTGCGATTTGTTCGTCGGCGGCACCTTGCAGATCGACCCCGAGGGCAACAGCTCGACCGCCACCAAGGACCGCATCACCGGCTTCGGCGGCGCGCCGAACATGGGCGCCGATCCGCGCGGCCGGCGCCACGACAGCGTTGCCTGGCTGCGCGCCGGCGAGGAAGCAGGCGAGCGCCTGCGCGGCCGCAAGCTGGTGGTGCAGATGGTCCAGACCCGGCAGCCGAACGGCGCGCCGAGCTTCGTCGAGCGCCTCGACGCGTTCGACCTCGCGGCCTCGGCCGGCTTCGCGCTGCCGCCTGTCATGATCCATGGCGACGACGTCAGCCACGTGATCACCGAGCGCGGCGTCTGCAACCTGCTGCGTTGCCGCTCGCCGCAGGAGCGCGAGGCAGCCTTGCGCGCGGTCGCCGGCGACACCGAGTTCGGCCGGCGGCAGGACGCCGGGACGACCGACGGCCTGCGCCGCCGCGGCATCGTGTTGCTGCCGTCCGATCTCGGCCTCGACGTCGCGACGGCGACGCGCGACTGGCTCGCCGCGAAATCGATCGACGACCTCGTCGCCGCATCGGGCGGCCTCTACGCGCCGCCCGCCAAATTCCGCCGCTAGAAGGAGGCCCCCATGACCCACGCCGAGCACATCCCAGGCGGCCCACCGGCCTCGTTCGATCAAGCGAGGCAGCTCGCCGCGGCACTGTTGTCCGAGCGCGGCGAGGCGTCGGGCGCCCTGATCGCGCGCCAATTGCAGCAGACCATGCGCGCGCTCGATGCCGACGGCCGGCACGGCTTTCAACGCTATCTGGCGAGTGCGTTTCAGCCCGACGCGGCGGCGCTGCAGGATGCGGCGAAGCGTTATCTTGCCGACGGCACCGCGGCGGCCGCGGCCGCTTTGGCCGACGCCGCCGATCCGCCGCGCCAGGAGGTGCTGCGGCGGATGAACATGGCGCCCGGCGGCACCGCGAGCCTGATCGCGATGCGCAGCGAGATCACGGGCCGTCTCGGCTCCGAACCCGAGCTGAAGCCGCTCGATGCCGATCTCAAGCATCTGTTCGTCTCATGGTTCAACCGCGGCTTCCTCGAGCTTCGCCGCATCGACTGGCAGTCGCCGGCCGCCGTGCTCGAGAAGCTGATCGCCTATGAGGCGGTGCACGAGATCAAGGGCTGGGACGATCTGCGCCGCCGCCTTGCGCCCGACCGCCGCTGCTTTGCCTTCTTCCACCCCGCGCTGCCCGGCGAGCCACTGATCTTCGTCGAGGTCGCGCTGGTGCAGGGATTGGCCACCGCCGTGCCACCGCTGCTGGTGCAGGATGCGGATCAAGACAGCGCAGGCCTCAGGGCCGCGCATGCCGACACCGCGATCTTCTATTCGATCTCCAACTGCCAGGACGGATTGCGCGGCGTGTCGTTCGGCAACTTCCTGATCAAGCAGGTGGTCGAGGAGCTGCAAACGGAATTCCCGCAGCTGAAGCGCTTCTCCACGCTGTCGCCGATCCCGGGCTTCCGGCGCTGGCTCGGCCAGCAGCCGCAATCCGGCGGCAACGAGGTTGCGACGCTACGCGAGCTGGACCGCGAAGGCTGGTGGCATGACGCCGCGACCTGCGAGACCTGGCGTCCGGTCCTGATGAGGCTGTGCGCGCAATATCTCACGGGCTCGCCGGCGCCCGGGAATCGCATCGATCCGGTGGCGCGCTTCCATCTCGGCAACGGTGCCCGGCTGGAGCGGATCAATTGGCTCGGCAACACGGCCGACCGTGCGATGGCGGAATCCTTCGGCATCATGGTCAACTATCTTTATGATCACGACAGCATCGAGCGTAACCACGAGGCCTTTGCGCGCGTAGGAGAGATTGTCCGTTCACCGCAGGTGGACGCGCTTCTCTGATTTTCAACTCACCATACAAACAACGGAGCAGTAATATGATGATGAACAGACGCGCCTTCTCGACCTCCTTGCTCGCTGGAGCCGCGGCTTCACTGGTGTCCTCGCGCGGCATGGCCGCCACCACGCCGCCGGTCAAGGCGCGCAACGTCGTGCTGGTGCACGGCCTGTTCGCCGACGGCTCGTGCTGGTCCGAGGTCATTCCGCGCCTGCAGGCCGCCGGGCTCAACGTCACATCGGTGCAAAATCCGCTGACCACGCTGCCCGACGCGGTTGCCTCCGCGCAGCGGGTGCTCGATCGCCAGGACGGTCCGACCGTGCTGGTCGGCCATTCCTTCTCCGGCATGATCGTCACCGAGGCCGGCGTGCATCCGAATGTCTCGGCGCTGGTCTATGTCGCGGCGCGCGCACCCGATGCGGACGAGGATTACACCGCGCTGGCCAAGACCTATCCGACGCCGCCCGCGAGCGCCGGCATCGTGTTCGACGGCGATGAGGGCCGGCTCAGCGAACAAGCGTTCCTGCGCGATTTCGCCGGCGACCTGCCGGAGGCGAAGGCGAAGGTGCTCTATGCGGTGCAGCAGCCGTTCCACAAGCAACTGCTGGCCGGCAAGACCAGTCATGCGGCCTGGCGCAGCAAGCCGAGCTACTACGCCGTCTCGACCGAAGACCGCACCATCAATCCGGATCTCGAGCGCTTCATGGCCAAGCGGATGGGCGCCACCACGATCGAGGTGAAGGCCAGCCATCTCGCGCTGATCTCGCAGCCGGACGCGATCGCGCGGCTGATCCTCGACGCCGCGCAGCAGTCGAGCTGAGCGTCGGCGTACCGTGCGTGGGAGAGCTCCGCTTCTCCCGCGCACCGTGACGAAATCGCCGTGGGGACGTATAGGCGCTGCCGGGGCCGCCTAGCGTCAGACCGGTCGGCGCGCTTTACAGGATATGCGCGCCATGACCGTCGAGACTGCCGCGATCGCCGGCGTGCGGCACAAGGTCATGTCCGGCGGTGTCGCCATCCAGCGGCCGCGCGCGCTTGGTGCCGAGCGTGTTCAGCAGCGTCGCGACCACGGCCATCGCAACGACACCGGCAAGACTGAGCCCGATCTGCATCGAGAGCCGGTTCGAGATGTCGAACAGGTCGCATTGGCTGGCGAGCGCCAGCAGGACGCCGAGACAATAGATCGGCAGCGAATTCTCGCCACAACGCCTCGCGCTGCGCAGCATCGGCGTCGACAGTCCTCGCCAGCCCGCGGGGACGAGCCATGACGCCAGGATTGCAAGCGTCAGAAAATGCAGCAGCCGCAACGGACTCAGATTCGACTTGTCCATTGGAAGCAGCAGATCCGTCAGAGCCTGCGGCAGCAGCGGCGGCATGATGCCGTGGCCGAGCGCAACGACCAGGCCGAACGCAAGATAGAGCGCGGACAGAACAAGCGCGGGGCGCGACGTCACCCATCCCCGGATGGTCCTTCCCTCGATGACGTACCATGCGCCCAGCACGACCGGAAGCTGCCAGGCCAGCGGGTTGAAGAACCAGACGCCGTCGGGCCAGGCGGGAATGTTCCAGCCGAAGACATGCACCAGCACATAAAGCGACAGCGAAAGGCCAAGCGCCAGGTTGGGCGCGCGCAGCAGCAGCCACAGCAGCGGTGCGAACAACACGTGGCAGATCACAAAGACCGGAAGGACGTCGGTATTGACGGGGTGGAATTGCAGGACCGCGGCGTGCGCAAGCGCTGCGCCCGGACGTTCGAACAGAACCCGCGTATTGCTGTCGTCGGCGAGACGATCGCTGCCCGCGAGGTAGACGAGGATCGCGCAGGCGAGCGTCAGCAGCAGAAAGGCGGCATAGATATCCCATCCCCGCCGCAGCGAGCGGCCGATCATGCCGCGCCAGCCGTCGCGCTGACGCGCCCTGCCGTAGGCCAGTGCGCAGGTGACGCCCGAGATGAACATGAATATTTCGGCGGCATCGCAGAAGCCGTAGTTGCGCAGGGTCAGCCAGCTTCCGACGTTGTCTGGAATGTGATCGAGAAAGATCCACCACAACGCGATCCCGCGACAGACATCGATGCGCGGGTCGCGACCGGTCGATCTGAACTCCGGCGGAGTCTCGCCGAGCAATCGCTTCGAGCTGCGGGTTCGATCGTGCATCTATCGATCTGTCCGGCGTGCCCGCGCGGCCTCATCGGACATGGGTCGATGAGAGGCTCGGATGCTCCGAGGCGTGCGCGTGCCGGACTAGCCTCCGGCCAACCTGTATGATGGTGCGCTCCAGCTACCCGAGGGTTGGCGGCGCTTCCGCCGGCCAGCCGCAATCACGGGGGCCGGGTGGATCGCTATCCTCTGACGGCGCCGCCTGCGCGGCGTCGCCGATGGCCGGCAACA
Source organism: Bradyrhizobium sp. BR2003 (assembly GCF_009720285.1). Classification (NCBI taxonomy): domain Bacteria; kingdom Pseudomonadati; phylum Pseudomonadota; class Alphaproteobacteria; order Hyphomicrobiales; family Nitrobacteraceae; genus Bradyrhizobium; species Bradyrhizobium sp. BR2003. The sequence goes on along the minus strand of NZ_SMYJ01000027.1, from coordinate 10,743 downwards.
AATGCTGCTTTCGCATTTCGGCGAGGCGGGCACGACAGTACTCATGATAAAGCATGTCGAATATGGTGGACATGATCGAACGCCTTCTTGATCACTAGGTTGACTTTCCCACGTGACAGATTTCGACCATTTCAACCGGCGGCGATAACCGACAGTGCCGCAGGCAGTCCGACGCAACCAAAATCGATCAGTCGTTCTATTGAATGACCTGCGCATGGCGCCTTAGCCAGGAGACCGCGTACAGGGGCATGACACTGATTTGCGCTTGCACGCTGCCCGGAATGTCCGAAACGAATCCGATGGCAGCAATTATAAATAGAGCGATCGCGACTGCGTCTTCTTAAAGGGGAAATTTCGCCGCGATTTTCACGAGCATTATACACGTAATATTCAAATCACCAAGTGAACCAGTTCACATCACCATCAATCATAGGCGAATGACACTAGCAGACCGATAGCGTAGCTTCTTGGACTGATGCGCACCGGTCAGGCGAAGGCCGGTGCGTGAATCGCAAAATGCAGATACTGACTGTGGTGTGCCGCAGCATTTCATTCTGGTGTGTTTTGTGAAGGCTGGAGGTCCCCATGCCGACGGACGCAGCCAATTTTGCATCGTATCGATTTTCGACGCGCGACCTTCCGGAGCGCATTCGTATCCCGCTATGGCGCGAGCACTTTGGCCGCTGCATCGTGCACGCCGATATCGAGTCTCTATCGGAGTCTTCCTTCCAGGCCGATGCGTCGCTGCGAGCAGTTCAGGGTTTGCGCATGCTGGCGCTGAAAGGCACGTCGATGCGCTTCAGGCGTATGCGAGCGAACCTCGCCGATGGCGATGACTCCATCGGCGTCATTTTCTGCTCTCCGGGCAACAGTCAGCTATCGCAGCGCGGCCAGGAAGCCGACCTTCGCGCCGGCAATGCGATCGCAATTCTGCATTCCGAGCCCGCCAGCGTCACCTATATCGACGGCTCGCAATTCGGTCTGGCCGTGCCGCGCGAGGCGCTTGCGCAGCGCGTGACCGACGTCGAAAGCCTGGTCATGCGGCCGATTCTGCACCGGACAGAAGCATTCCGATTGTTCACCTCATATCTGAAATCGGTGCTTAGAACGAAAGCGCTGAGCACACCGAAGCTTCGCGATACGGTCGTGACCCATATCCACGATCTCGTCGCGCTCGCAATCGACGAGTGTCCTGCACTGGGCGAGAGCAGCGCGAGCGCTGTCGTCGCTGCGCGGCACCGTGCCGTGCTCGACTACATCGCCACGCACTTTCAGAAGCCCGGGCTCAGCGTTCAGACGGTTGCGCGTGGCCAGGGCATCTCGTCGCGCTATCTGCAGCGCCTGATGGCCTCATCAGGACCCTCGTTCACGGAGCGCTTGAATGAATTGCGGCTCCAGCTGGCGATCAAATTGCTCACCGAGCCTGGTGTCGGCCGTCGGCGAATTTCCGACATCGCGCTCGAGGTCGGTTTCTCGGATGTTTCGTATTTCAACCGTCTGTTCCGAACCCGTTTCGGCGATTCGCCACGCGGTGTCCGGCTCGCACGAAAGGGCTCTCACTGAGCCGAACGCCCTGATCGGCATGTGCGCGAGATGCCGCCTGGGCGACCGCTCCGGGCGAAGGGCGAGTTGGGTTGAGGCCAGCGGCTGTCGAGCGCCTCTCGGGGCTGTGCGCATTAGCTTATGTGAATCGAACCATCTTATGTGAATCGAAGCGCTACGGCGGCGGCTCTGCTCCCGGAGTGGCGAGCCATTGTTCGATCTGAACGGCGCGCTCGGCCTCACGGGCCTTCTTGAGAAGTCGTTCCCGCTCGGAGCCGGGAGGCAGGTGCGAGGCCCTTGCGCGGGCCGCCTCTTCCAGCTGAATGAGGCGGTATGCGAGTGTCGTGGTTTGCTTGAAGCGATTGCGGCGTTTCATTTGTGCAATTGTGTTTCAAACCCTGGTGTAGGTCCGAACCACGCTCGTCGCCGTTTGTTCCTATTGAACGGCAGGCCTGCCCTGTCTCGGCCGCGTCCTTGAGAGCACCATGCGGCGGGCCGGCGAAGGGATGCCGGACATCGGCCGGCGGCGTCGGTCTGCGGGAAGCGAGCCGAGCTGAGAATGACCGTCCGTCAGACGCTCGTCGAAGCCAAGGGGATCCGGAAGAGTTCGCGATCGCCCTCATCGCGAACCGAGATGAAATTACCGTCGCGAACCATCTCCGGCTTTTCAGTCCCGATCCGGTGCGCGATGAAGCTGCCGTGATCCTTGGCATCCTTGTCGTCGGCACAGTCGTGACCGAGGACGTCATGTGCGGGGATGTCGCCCGCGAGATGGAAGAAGTATCTGGGCATCTAGGTCAGCTTGTCCAAATTGCCGAACGGCTTCGCCAGCGGCGCGGTCTCGGCCTTCTTGATCCGCTGCGTGCCTTCCTCGGCAAGCCCGCTATCGTTGATGATCTCGGCGATGAGGTGCTTGACCCGTCCGCCGATCCTGTCAGCAATGCTTGTCATGGCTCACCTTTGTTCATCTCTCACGACTGAAGTATCGCTCGCGAATAATGTTCCTCCGAGGAGTGACAGCCCCACCCATCCGGAGAAGGAACAAATAACTGTCCGGAAGATTGGATCGCCAGCAACGGCCGAAGCTCGGGCCGAGCGGCTGACGCGAGAAGTCCGGTGACGAAGCGCCTGACCAGGAAAGAGCAGTTCGATCGATCGAAGATCAACATGCACGATCTGCGTCAGGTGAGATGCTGGACGCACGTCCTCGGCGTGTCGCGCGAACAGCTGCGTAAAGCCGTCGAGAAGGTCGGTGACTCCGCCGTGACGGTTCGCAAGGAGCTCGGGATTCCCGAGGAATGACATGGCCAGCGAACAGCAAATCCGGAATTACGCGCGGCAGCTCTGGGAGAAGGCCGGAAAGCCCGACGGCAGGGACAAGGAATTCTGGCGCGCGGCCGAGGTCGAGCTGAATGCGGAGAGCGAAAGTCCGGACGCGCCAACACTGGACCAGCCGAACAAGACGACCATTCCCGGATGAACGCCTTGGCCCGGGGGGCGTGCCGCGCGATTGATCGGGATCCTCCGTTAGGAACATTGCCATCCTGCCAAGGTTCTCGAAACGCCGCATGGAGCGGTGAGGAGGACGTTATGAAAAAGCTGGTCCTGATTTCTGTTGCCGCCGTATTGGCGTCGACGGGCGCTTTCGCCCAGAGCACGATTGTCGGCACGACCGGTGCCGGACATGCCGCCACCGTGCAGATCGAGCCGCAGTACCGTACGCGAATCCACAGCTATGTGACCGAACACAAGATCCGTCCCGTCGAGACGCGGGAGAGGATCGTCGTCGGCTCGCCTGTTCCGCGCGAGGTCGAGCTTGAAGCGGTGCCTGCCGATTGGGGCCCGTCGCTCACTAGATATCGCTATGTCTATACCGGCCAGCGCGTGATGCTGGTCGATCCCGACACCCGTACGGTCGTGCAGGAAGTCGAGTGAGGCTGCTGTGACGGCGGGCCGCCAGGAAGGGTGGCGGCCTCCGCTCAGCCGGAACGCCTCTAGAGGGCAAGCGCCGTTCGGTCAGCGGCCATCGACTGCGTCGGCCGCGGTCAGAGACCGATGCTGGCCACAGCGGCTTGCGCGATCCCCTTCGCGTCGAGGGCCCCGGTCTTGCCGATCTCGATGACCTTGCGGGCCACGATCTCGCAAAGCGGATCGTTGCGATCAACCAGACCCATCGAATGCAGCGCCAGGCTGAACGCCCTGTTGAAGAGATCGATTTGCTCCGGCGTGTATTCGCCCGTCTTCAGCAAGCGATTGATCGGCATGGTCGAGCCCCACAGCAAGCAGCCAAGTGACATGGCTATAGCATGGAACCCTCGCTCGCCGTGAGCGGTGTCAGTCTTTGGGCGGGCGCCGACCTTGGAGGCGGCAGGCGGAGGATGGCGTCCGGAAGTGATGCGATCAGGGGCGCAGTCGCGCACCGGAGAAGGACGGGAAGGGGGCGGCAAAACACCCCGACGGGCAAGCTTGAATCGAGAACCATCCTCGTCGTCCCGGCGAAAAGCCAGGACCCATTACCCCGAATCTCAGTGGTTGCACGACGCTGGGGCCGCCATCCCGTTCATCACCGGATACGGTGGTTATAGTCCTGGCTTTCTCGCCAGGACGACATGTGTGTATGCGTCACGCTAGCAACCGGCAACGCGCGCACCCAGCGCGCACGCAGGTCTTGGCTAGGCAGGTCTTGGCTAGGCAGGTCTTGGCTAGCTCGAGCCAGTCGCCCCGCGCACCACGCGCTTGATCTTGTCGGTGGTGTAGGTTTGCCCGCCGATCGAGAGCAGCGGCGGGGAGGCGGTCAGGTCGACGGAATCGACGACACCCTGCACCTCGGTCGAGATGGCGATCGGGTTGCCCTTGGAATCCTTGCCGGTCGCGGTCAGCGTGTAGGTGCCGGCCGGCCATTGCGTGCCGTCATTGCCCTTGCCGTCCCAGACGAAGCTGGCATTGCCCTGCTTCAGGCTGAAATTGCCGGAATAGGCAGTCTGGCCGGTCGAGCTGGTGATCGTGATGGTGGCGCTGGTGGCTTGCGGGGACACCAGATTCCAGGTCGCGGATTTGTCGAACTGCGTCTTGCTGCCGTCGACCGCGACCGTGTTGCCGACATAGACCAGCGCCTGGGTCGACTGCGCGCTCTTCTCGATCTCGATCAGCGACTTCAGCTGATCGTTGGATTTCAGCTGCTGTTCGACGCCGGCGAACTGCACCAGTTGCTGGGTGAACTGGTTGGTGTCGAGCGGGTCGAGCGGGTTCTGGTTCTGCAACTGCGTGGTCAGCAGCGTCAGAAAGGTCTGGAAATTGTCGGCGATGCCCTGCGACGAGGTCGTCAGGCCGCTGCCGCTGCTGCTTCCAGAGTTCGTTCCGTTGCTGGTGCCCGGTGCCGAGACGACGGGCGTCGGCATGGTTGCATCGACTGCCATGGTGAACTCCTTACACTCTGATATCGACGCCGCCGAGGGCGCCGGTTGCGCGGCCGTAGGAGCGACCCGCCGCTGCGGCGGGAACGCTGTCCTCCTCGGTGACGATCAAACGATGGGGGTTCGGATTGGGCTGGCCATTGTTGTTCTGGCCCGATTGCGACTGGTCGCGCAGGCTGAACTGCAATCCGCCATTGCCGGTCGAGAGGCCGGCATTGTCGAGCGCGCGCTGCAGCTGGTTGGCGTCCTGGCGCAGCATCGACAGCGTTTCCGGGCGTTCGACGGTGAGATGCGAAGTGACCTGGCCGTTGCGATCGACATCGATGCGGACATCGATGCGGCCGAGCTCGGCGGGGTCGAGCCGGATCTCGAAGCGACTCTTGCCGCTCTTGGCGGAGGCGGCGATCTGCATCGCAAGCCCGCTGAGCGGCACGGCGGCGCTTTGCGCGGCGTTGGTCACGGTCAATTGTGCGGTCGCGGACGGCGTCGTCTGGGTGGTCGCGGGTTGGGGCTGCAGTGCGTTCGCCGCCTGCGCGCCGGGATCGGGGGGCGTGAGCTGGGTCTGCGCGGCCGCGTGGCCGCCGGCCGCCGGAGTCGGCGCGGCATTGCCGTCGCCGCCCGCGTCGGCCTTGATGGCATCGGCCGCACCGTCGGTGGCGGCCTTCGCCTTGCCGGCAACGGCGGCCGGCTGCGCGGCGGCGGGAACGATGTTGGTCGGAGCAGCCTGCGCGGTGTTGGCGCTGCCTGCCGCGGCGCCGTCCTGGTCGGCCGGCATCGTCGCCGTCGCGTCCTTCGCGGTGACCTGTGTCTTGGCCTGCATTGTGGTCTTGGTGGCGGGCGTTCCGGCGGCAACCGTGGCGGCGAATGTCGCATCGCCAGTCGCTGTCGCGGCGCCCGAAGCCGTTGCCGCATCGCCGGGGGTGATGATTTGCGCGTCGGTCTTGACGCCGGCCGCCTTGGCGACCTTGTCGGCGTTCGCCGTGGTGGCCGCCGCCGCTGCGGTGTCGGCGCCGGCAGGCGCGCCGCTGCCGCCAGTTGCGCCGGTGCCGGCGATGGCCGAGCTTGCCGCGATCGCCGCAGCCGCGATCGCGAGCGGTGCGGCCGGCTGGTCGGACGGCGCGGTGGCCGCCGGTGTCGGGGCAGTCGCCGGTGTCGCGGCAACGGGAGCAATCACGGCATTCACGGTTGCCGCACCGGGATCCTGCTGCGCAGCGGCCTGCGTCGCGTCCGGCTTGTCGCCGGTCGATTTTGCATCGGAACTCGATTTCGAGTCGTCCGATTTCGATTTCGACTTGGTCTTGGACGGCGCGTCGCTGTCGACCTTGTTGTCGTCCCGCGAACTGCCGGAATCCCGCGACGTCCGGTCGGGGCCCGCGCTGGTGTCGCGGGGGCGCGCGTCGGTCGTCGAGGGCGGATCGTCGGACCGCCGCGAGGGTGCCGGCTGGGAGTCGTAGCGGCTGTCGTTTGCGGACGCAGCGTTGCTGTCGACCAGCGCGGCAAAGCCGTCGTTCCCCGCCTGCGAAGCGGGATCGGGCCGCGACGACCGCTGCGTCGCGCCCTGAAAAGACCGGCCTGCCAATGCTTCCGACGTGACGCTGACCACTGCCAACCCTCGCAAATGAGACTTCCGCCGTTTTGTCAGCAAGGAGTGGGCCAACCAGGGATGGCAGTAAATAATGAGTTATTTCAGTAGGTTACGGCTTCCTTGGTCGGCTGGAGCGGGTTCCCGGCGGGTCTCCTTTTTGCCCGGCGGCAAGATTTGCCGTCCACGCGCGGCACGGCAGAGCTTCCGCCGGATTGCCTCACCGGAATACGGCCTATATTAAAGGTGGCCTCCAACGCGTCCGAACCGACCGAACCGGCCTTGGATGTGTTCTAAGGCTCTCTGGACAAAAGGCTTTTTCCAATATCGTCGCAGAGCGCATAAGCTCGCCGCGACAGTGATCAATGACCGCTTAAAGATGCTCAACAGTCTGGATCTCGAAGGCCGCCCTGAAGATACACGGATCGTCGTTGCCATGTCCGGCGGCGTCGACTCGTCGGTGACGGCTGCGCTGTTGAAGTCGCAGGGTTATGACGTGGTCGGGATCACGCTGCAGCTCTACGACCACGGCGCTGCGACCCATCGCAAGGGCGCCTGCTGCGCCGGCCGCGACATCCACGATGCGCGCAATGTCGCCGAGCGGATCGGCATCCCGCATTACGTGCTCGATTACGAAAGCCGCTTCAAGCAATCGGTGATCGACAATTTCGCCGACAGCTACGCGCTCGGCGAGACGCCGGTGCCGTGCATCGAGTGCAACCGTTCGGTCAAGTTTCGCGATCTGCTCGCGACCGCGCGCGAGCTCGGCGCGCAGGCGCTTGCTACCGGCCACTATGTCGCCTCGCGGCGGCTTGCCGACGGATCGCGCTCGCTGGTCTGTGCCGCGGATGCCGATCGCGACCAGAGCTATTTCCTGTTCGCGACCACGCGCGAGCAGCTCGACTTCCTGCGCTTCCCGCTCGGCGACATGACCAAGCCGCAGACCCGCGAGCTGGCGCGCCGCTTCGATCTCGAGGTCGCCGACAAGCAGGACAGCCAGGACATCTGTTTCGTGCCGACCGGCCGCTACACCGACATCATCGGACGGCTGAAGCCGAATGCGATCGCGCCGGGCGACATCGTCGATCTCCACGGTCATGTGATCGGCCAGCACCAGGGCATCGTCCATTTCACCGTCGGCCAGCGCAAGGGGCTTGGCATTGCCTCCGGCAGCCCGCTCTATGTGGTCAAGCTCGATGCGGCGACGCGCCGCGTCGTGGTCGGGCCGCGCGAGGCGCTGCGGATGGACCGGATCGCGCTGCGCGACGTCAACTGGATCGGCGACGGCGCGCTGGATCGCGTGATCGGCGAGGGCATCGAGATCTATGTCCGGGTGCGTTCGACGCGCGCGCCGCAGCCGGCGTGGTTGCGCGCCGCCGATGGCGGCTATGAGGTCGAGCTCGTCGCCGGCGAGGAGGGCGTGTCGCCCGGCCAAGCCTGCGTGTTCTACGACGCAGCCTCCGGGCAGGCGCGTGTGCTCGGCGGCGGCTTCATCAGGAGTGCAAGCGCAAGCCGCGCAATACGCGCCGCGACGCAAGATGCGATGGCGGAAGCGGTTCGCGGATAGACAGAAGAAACGTCGGGGCAGGGGAATGGCTGGGGACATCGACCGCGAAGGGGTCGAAAAGGCGTATGGCCGCTGGGCGCCGATCTACGATCTGGTGTTCGGCAAGGTGTTCGATCAGGGCCGTCAGTCGACGATCGCGGAAGCCGACCGGATCGGCGGCCGCGTGCTCGACGTCGGTGTCGGCACCGGGCTCTCGCTCTCGGAATACAAGCGCACCACGAAACTATGCGGCGTCGATATTTCCGAGCCGATGCTGCGGCGGGCGCTCAAGCGCGTGCGCGCGCAGGGCCTCAGCAATGTCGAGGCGCTGGCGGTGATGGACGCCAAGAACCTCGCATTTCCGGATGCGTTCTTCGACGCGGTGGTCGCGCAATATGTCATCACCGCGGTGCCGGATCCCGAGGCGACGCTCGACGATTTCATCCGCGTCCTGAAGCCCGGCGGCGAACTGATCCTGGTCAATCACATCGGCGCCGAAAGCGGCCTGCGCCGCGTCTTCGAGCTCGCCTTCGCGCCGCTGGCGCGGCGGCTCGGCTGGCGTCCGGAGTTTCCGTGGGAGCGGCTGACCAATTGGGCGGCGAAGCATGGCGGGGTCAGCCTTGCGGAGCGCCGCCCGATGCCGCCGATGGGGCATTTCTCGTTGATCCGCTTCCGCAAATCGTGAGCTTGCGGCGATTTTGACGGGGAACATCGGCGCGCCGTCACGGTTTTCTCGTCATGAGGATCAATCGAACACTCGCTTTATCCTGTGTGCTGATGATGGCGCCCGCTGTGGCCGTGGCGCAGGCGCCGCCGACGCCCGCCACACCGCCGGCCCAGACCGCGCCACCGGCGCCCTCGCGCACCGCCGCAAATTGCGCACCGCAGCAGCCTTCGCATCCTGGTGCCGTGGTTCCGGAAGGAACCACCACCGGGCAGAGCAGACAGCCGCTGGGCGACAAGCTCGCCAAATCCGACGGGGTGTTGTGCCCGCCGGCCGGGGTCGATCCCGAAATGCGTGCGCCGACCCCGCAAGGCGGCAACACGCCGGTGATTCCACCGCCCGGCAGCCCCGGCGGCGACCCATCGGTGAGGCCGAAATAGCCTCTGTCTGCAATAAGTTGCTGCCCCGTCCGGGTTTGCTTGACAGGCGCGCATGCCACTCTTTATATGCCGCGCGTTCGCACCCGCGGCTCACCGGCCGCCGATTGCGAGCCCATGGCGGGGTAGCTCAGCTGGTTAGAGCACGGGAATCATAATCCTGGGGTCGGGGGTTCGAGTCCCTCCCCCGCTACCATGCTGACCCCCGGAAACGGAACGATCCTCGAACGTCTGTTTGAGAAGTGTTTCCAGATACCCTTCGATCTTAATTTCCGGCGCCTGTCGCGCCGGCGCCGGCATCACAGATACTTGCGTGACGATCTCTCGCAGGGCCTTTGCCAGCCCGTCGTCACCTTCCGCAAGGTCGCCGGCGATCAACTGATCCAACCGATCCAGATCACGAAGATACTGGTCGACGACCTTCGGATGCATGGTGACGACCTTCGGCGGTTCCTCAGAGGCGGCGAGAGCGGCCTTTGCAGTCTCCAAGGCCGCCCGCAGCGCCGGCATACGCTGGCCGGCTTCTTCCTTCGTGATGACACCATCGGCGATCGCGTCGACAAGCCGGTCGACGCCCCGCTGGGCGTCGGCAAGCCGGACTTCCAGCTTCGCCCGGGCCGCCGCGGCCCCGGCTGACTGTCGGCGCTGCTCCTCGTTGAAGACCTTCACGAAGTAGGCGATGGCTTCCCTTGAACCGATCTGCGTCTTTAGGCCTTCGACGACCGCACGTTCGATCCTATCCAGATAATAGGCCCGTCCATTGTCGCAGCCGGCGCCATGCTTGGCGCCGACGCATTGAATGCGGATGCGCCCCAGATCGCGATCCTTGATTTGCATCCCAGCACCGCAAGCGCCACAGCGCAGCAAGCCGGACAGAAGATATTTGAGCTTGCGTGCGCCCTTGGGGGCTTCGCGGGTACGCGCTTCCCTGCGCGCCTGCGCGGCATTGAACATGTCTTCAGCGACGATCCGAAGATGTGGCGCGTCGGCGCGCTGCCACTCTTTCTCCGGGTTCGGCCGGCTGATGCGCTTACCCGTCTCCGGGTCCTTCATCATGCGGACCCGGTTCCAGACGATCCGGCCGGCATAGACTTCGTTTTGCAAGATGCCGTGACCTCGGGCCTTGCTGCCGACAAGTGTCGACGATCGCCAAAACGATCCACGCGGCGGCTTGACCTTCTCGGCGTTCAACTCCAACGCGATCGCGTTCGGCGTCTCGCCGGCGACGTAGTCGGTGAAGATGCGACGAATGACTTCAGCTTCGTCGTCGACGATTTCCAGTTCACCGGGCTTGCCCATGATGGGCCGATAACCGTACGCCCGGCCGCCGGCGTGACGGCCCTCGCGCACAATGCCGGCCATTCCGCGGCGCGTATGCAGCGCCAGATTTTTTAGATAGTGCTCGCCCATCATGGCGCGCAGGGCGCCGTCCAGTTCGCCGACCTCGCCGCCTGCGGTGTGAAGGCCGATACCTAGGAAGTCCAGCCGGCGCCGTGCATTGTGGTAGTCCGCCTGACTGCGGAAGACGCGATCCATGTCTTCGGCGACGATGACGTCGA